>PWLF01000099.1 GCA_003559475.1 Bacteroidales bacterium | reverse complement strand
TCAACAGTAACTTCTAAGCTTACGCAATCTGTTGTACCACAATGACCTTCTGCCCTTACATAATAGATTGTATTGGATGAAGGAGAAACATTAATTAACTCTCCTTCATCAACAAAATCATTACCACATCCACCTGTGTACCACATCCATTCGGCAATTGATCCTAACTCTCCGCCTTCAACCGATAAATCAGTATTGCCTCCTTCGCATATTTCATCATTGCCGGATATTCCTGTCGGTTCTGTGGATTCTTCGCAAACTTCATCAAAACACCAAAACTCATGCCAATGACCACTAACATAGGTTTCAAAACAGTAAGTTTCCATGTTAAAAATCATTAAAGATTCGGACTCACTATCAGCAGGTATAGCATCTCTGGCTTCAGTAGATTCTATACGAGGAATAAGAACCCCTTTGTTGTTAGAAATTAAATCCAAAACCGCTGCCGGATGAGGATCAGCGCCATTAGGACTAACAGATACCTGAGCATGGCTTGTGCTTGTAATTATGTATGCGAAAAAAAATATGCATAAACATAATATTGTTTTTTTTGTAATATAAGGGTTCATTTTTTAATGGTTTGATTTATAATAAATAATTTTAGTTGATATTTAAATTTTTATTTTCTAATAAGATATACTAAATTGACCGTCTTAAATATATTTTTAATTCAGATTATTATTTATTTTCAAATCTCCTTGATGATGGTCTTTCTTTACAAAAATCTCCTTGCAATTCAAGTGTTTGTTATTTTTATTTTATAATATTATGCTTTGAATAAAATGCCGAAATTTCAATAGTTGTTTTTTAGACAAAATACTTTTTTAATTAAATATAAATATTTTTTTAAACTTCTAAACTTTAGTTAATCAATTAAGAACATTTATAATGCGAATTTTTCGCATTATAAATGTTCTTGTTATAAGATAAAATATTTGTAAATTTATATTAACCATTCTTAATTGTTGTTAAGCTTAAACTGTATGCTGTAATCAAGAAAACAAACATTTTCTTTTTATCTATTTTGAATTTTCGGCTTCTTACTGTAATCCATTGTTTCTTTTAACTCAAGAATTCTCGGTTGTGCTTTTTGACCGTCGCTTGACAAAACACTGCGTATATGTTGTTTCTTGCTTTCGTCAATTCTAAGTTGAGATTTTAATGCTTTATCAATATTATATACAGGCTTTTTTTCAACTACTGTTTCTACTTTATGATTAGCATTAGCTGTCCAGTTAAAGTCAAAACTTTCATTTCCTTCAAAAGCTAGAGTAAAACCGTTCTCATCCTGTTCTTTAATATAATATTTACTAACCGGACTGTTAGGAGTAACACTAACAACAGGAGTGTTTCCTTTAAAATCCTTGTTATAGTTAATTCTTACTTCTGATTCATTACCATTGATAGAAGCAATTCCAAAATCGGTTATTTGAGTTGAAATTTTTTCAATTATTTCCTTGATTTCAACTATATTCCTTCTGTTATGTTGCACTCCGGCAACAGCAAGAGTTGTAAGTCCATATGTATCAATAGCATCGAATGTATTATTTTTAATATAATCAGGAGTCTCTTTGTCGTCAACCATAAAACCTAATCTTTTAGAATATCTTGTTCTATGCTCTTTCCCTTCAGTAATTTTATCATATTCTCCTTTATGCTTGTAAAAAGCAGGTCTTAGTCTTTCGATATCAGCCATTATAAAATCATCAATACTTTTAGTTTCATTTATATACTTAATATCTCTTTTTCTTTCTTTTTTTGATGCTTGATATGCGTTATAGTAATGAAGTTCCCACCATGCAGCAGTTGATTTGCCAATCATTCCAAATTCTCCGTGGTCAGGTACCATGGAAGCTTCACCTCCGGCATTATTAAATATAATAGCATTCCCGTATGCTGCACCTGTATTTCCACAGGTAATTTGGCTCCAACCCCAAAGTAACATTGCCGGATTAAGTGGATTTGCTCCTGCACTTTGTACTTGCATAGCTTGGCCACTAGGATTCCCTGTTTGAACATGTAATCCTGCAAAGTCTTCAGAATGGAGAAAAGCTCCAAAATTATCTCCCCCCTCTGCACTACCATATAGTCCTGAGCTACCACCTGAAGCAGAACTTCCGACTTGACCCCAAACACCAACGCCTTCACCTGAGCCAAAATGATAGCCGGAAACTCCTGTAGGTAAATTTCCATCATCCAATGATGAATTTACTATACCTTGTATTGCACCATAAGGGTTGGTTGGGTCTGTAAGTTCAGCAAAAATTGCTCCTCCATGTGCTGAATTTTCTACCTCAATACCGCTACTTGGATTAGCTGTAGTACCTTTATTGGTTAAAATCTCTAATGCAATATCTCCGGAAGCATCACTTGGTAAAGTTATTTCAACCGAACCATTTGTTGCGTTTATATATCTTCCTTCACCGGGCTGATTACAGCCATAAGCTTGATTTAACGTTACACAGTCTGATGGCGTTACATCAGAACCTACAATAGTCCAGCTATTGCCATCCCAATAATAAAAACCTCTTTCCAAACTCCCGGATGAATTATATACTAAAAGTCCGGTAGCAGGATTAGCTATAGGTGATGTGTCATCATTTAGATCCGTTAATTCAACGCGCGGAATTAATAAACCTTTATCATCAGCAATTAAATCTAATAATGCAGATTCGTGTGGAGAATGATTAGTCTGTTCACTAATTGACACTTGAGCTACTCCTGCAACAGAATAACCAAATAAAGCAAAAATTGCAATTGTACGTGTGATTTTTTTTATAATTCTATTCATAGTTCTATAATTTTATTTAATTAATAATTGGTTTATTTACTTTAACATTAATTTAAACTTTAAAAATAACATTTTTTTTTATTAATTTATTAATCTAATTAACTATTAATCTTTTCTTGACATTAACATCTTTATTGTTTTTAATTGTGATAATATACACGCCTTTATCCAACTTGTTGTTCAGTTTTATGCTTTTCACACCGTTGATGTTTTGAATATTTTCAGAATGAATAGGTCTTCCTGTGATATCGTATAAGCTGATATGCAAGTTTGACATTTTTGAGTTAGTGTTTATATAGAAACTCTTTCCGTCGAAAGGATTCGGAAAAACAGATAATTCGCCACTTGCGTCATGTTTGTCACAATTCACGGAAATGGTTTTAGAATAATCATAAGCTCCGTCAAAATCTACCTGCTTTATTCTGTAGTATTTTGTTTTATCGCTTATATCATCATCAATAAATTCGTAACTTTTTATTGTATTTGAAAATCCGGCACCTTCAATTTTGCCAATTTTTATGAATTCGATTGCATCTAAAGACTTTTGGACGGAGAAATAGTTGTTATTAACTTCCGTAGCAGTTTGCCATTTTAATAAAATTTCATCATCAAAGCATTCCCCGCTAAAGTTTAGCCAGGTAACGGGAAGTTCTTCATCATCAAGGCTAACTGTCCATTCTGAGAAAGAAGATGCCTCAGTAGTTATGATACGTGGGTTATCTGCTATCATAGAAGTGGAAGGCTTAAGTGACCATGGATCACTACCTGACTTTTTAAAAACATCTAAATCAGCAGTAGCCGGCAAAGAGTTATCAAAAATGTCAAGCCATTTAAATTCCATATCTATATTTTCTGTTGGTTGATGCTCCACGTCAATATCCCAATAACACTCAATACTAGGCACCCCTTCTATTTCTCTTATTCCATTAACTCCCGTTACTCTTGTAATTGTAACATTGCCGAGATTGTCGTTTACGTTTTCCATATTTGCCCAAACATTGCCAAAGTCAGGAGTCTCAATATCTCCATTTCCTCCTCCACTTGAGCCTGAGACGGCTATATTATCAAACCATACAAAAAATTCTCTTGAATTATTATATTGAGAAGAAGCTTCAATATAAAACAGTATATCTGACTTATCACTGATTTCGGAAATATCAAAAACTACTTCAACTTCAGCACAAGTTCTGGATTCTGTAAATTGAAATCCTTTACCATTAGCTCCTGAGTCATAAGTAACATCAGTTCCGTCAATAGTAACAGATGAAACATTATGTTCATATCCTCCGTCAGCCCATATATAGAACCTAACCCAATTATCCTCTGTTTGATTATGATGTGAATGTGTTACATCAAAGGTCATTACAACTTCATCCAGTCCGGTACAATCTATTTCCGGCAGTCTAACAAAATTTCCCCACCAACTATTCCAGTTGCCTTCATATCCAATAGTTCCTCCCGGGCAACCGCCGGCTGGCTCATGTGCTATGGGTGTGTTCGAATCCGGAGCAAACCAAACATTGGTTGGTGCAGAAGAACCATGTACAAGGATATCAGAATCAAATTCTTCAGGACCTAAAAGTTCTCCTCCTGAAGAACCGCCTCCATTTCCGTTAAAACTTGTAGAAATGCTTACTGTTCCATAAATATGAGAATCATTATTTTCAGAAATTAGATGAGCTTCGGCGTCAAGTAAAATTGTTGAACTTGGATTAGAAGTATTGCCATTTTCATAAGTGTATAAAATGCCATCAACGAATGTAATTTGATCAAATATATTAACATCGTTTGCAATAAAAGCTGAACCATCGGAGCTTCTGTCCATAAATATAGTTTCTAAGTTGTTATGGTCCTGGTCAAAAAACAGGTTGCCTGTTTCGCCACTACCAAAAATTGAAAGATAACTGTTTTCGGTACCGCCTAAAAATCCGTTTGTACGTGTAACATTACCGTGTATGTCAAGGAAGCAATCGCCTAAGTTGAAAGTTCCATTTATTTTGTTAAGATTTTTAGTAACAGCAGTGCCATTACCTGTCAGGTTTACACCTGCAGTATTGTCAATTTCCAGGATAGAAATTCCCGCTTCTCCTTCCAGTGAACTATAAGTCCCGGTAGTTAAAAATGTTTGAGTTTCAGTTCCGTTAAATATGATTTTAGAGTCTTCCACTTCAGCATATATGCCGCCTTCATGTATAAAATCTCCTGTTAAAGAAAAAGTGTATGGTATATCTCCTGAATCCTGATTATATATAGAAAAACTACAGTTTTCAGGGATCAATAAATCGCCATAACAATAGACATCGTCCCACATAATAGCATTAGAAAATATATTAGAAGAGTTTGTGTATAATTCAATGCTTGGAGTAATTCCTTTAAGCGAATATGTGCTTGTTCCTGTTGGAGAAACAGAAGAGCCAAATTGTAATACCCCTCCTGTAATATCAGTATTTTCAGTTGTAACGTTATACATTGGATAATTTAGGGATGTAGTAAATGAATGGTTTATTATATGTATTTCTCCACCGCTTATATTGACATTTGCATTATTTCTAATATCAAACCATCCGGTTTGATCAGAAAGATGGTTGCCAAAATATCCGGCTCGTATCCGCCCTGAGCTGAGATTTAGGTCAAAATCACCACTTCCTAAGTGAGCAATAGGTCCGGCGCAAGTTAATTCCCCTCCGCTAACAGTTAGAGAAGAACCGTCAGTAAATTCAAGAAAATGATTTCCTCCTGAACCAACGTTGATTGTGCCTTGTCTTATTTCAAGATTTCCATAGCAAATGCAAGAGGTGTTTCCTCCGGATATACCAAAATTCGGATTATCAATTATTAAAGTAAAATTATCCCCTGAGTTTTGAGAAGAAATATGAGGCAAAATTCTTGGATCATCAGCACTTGTATTTGTACTTTGAATACCAAACCTGGTTATCATAATATAATCACCACCTATTTTTAGTGTTCCAACATGATCAATAACATCGTACATAAAAAAGCCATTGCCATCCAGATCATTTGAGCCCCAGCCTAATAATTGATTCGGTTTTATTTCAACAACATCATCAGGATTATCTTTAAGTATTGATAGTCCTCCAATATCATTAGCTCCTGTGCCTGACCATTCAGCATCTCCACTGCCACGGAAGCGAACCTGTACATAAGACCACCAACCAGCTTGAGGATGATGGTTAAATAAGATCCCATGACCGGAATTTGCATTATTATAAATGCTTCCTTTTAGTATTAATAGGTGTACATAATTACGTTCGGCATCCCCTGCTGCATTTGTTTGAAAATCAGCGTCACCGCTCATAACCACATCTCCGTTTACAGTTAGTGTTTTAGCAGTATCCCAGCCATCACCCCAGTAAAATTGCAATAATCCTTCAATATTTAAATTGTTAATTTCATAGTTTCCATTTATGATCATTTTACTATTATCACGTATCCAAACGTTAACTGTATTACTATTGGGAGGTGTGCTAGCTACAACCCAGGTTCCGCCACTAACAACTTCCCAATTGCTGGCATTACTCCACATGCGATTTATACCATCCATAAATCTTGATCTGTAATCCCCTTCTTGTGGACTGGCACCTGTTGTAAAGCTCCATGTTGGACAACCGGTTGCTTCTCCATTTTCATTTTTTGGTATTATTTTCCAGTAATATGTTGTTTCTTCATCTAAAGAAGGATTATAAGAGGTGTTTGATGTATTTGTAACAAAAGGAGGATCGCTTGATGTTCCAAAATACACGTCATAGGAATCTGCTCCGGGAGCAGAATTCCACTCCAGAATATCAGCAGTAGAGTATCCTGATGTACCATCACTTGGTTTTATTGGTGTAGTGCAAGATGGGGGGTCTCCCGGTGGTGTATAGTTTATAGTTAGATAAGGGCGATTAGCAGATGTGTGGTTTGCTAATTCAACATATTCTCCAACGTTGTATGTTCCTGCAGGAACAATTCCCATATTGACATGACCGTTTTCTAGTGCGTCTTCGACATATTGATTACCTTCGGGATCATAAAAGGTGCTGTTTTTCCAGCCTGTATTTGTTCCGGCTGTAACTATATCTGAATATCCTAAATCCATGCTATTAAATAAATCTAAACCTGATGTTGTAGTTGGGTCAGCAGAGTTTGAAAACTGCCAAGGTCTGTTTTCAAAATTAGATCCCCCAAACCTTAATACATAAATATTTCCCTCAACAGAATTTACTGTTGAACTGCCATCAATACTGGATGTGTTAAATTTTACAGAACCGCGAACCCAATAGCTTACATAGCCATCAAAATCTACTCCAAAAAAAAGACCACTATAATTCCATCCATCATTAGCTACACTTCTACTCCAGTTTGTAGCATTATCAGGATATACATTAACAGTTGGGTCTATAACTACGGGAAATTGCCTGTCGTTATCAGTTAACCAGTTTACAGGAACTACTGTTTCAACAATTAAGTTGTTATTATTTTGCTCAAATTCGTAAACGCCAATATCTCTTCTTTGAAAATTTTTCTCTTTCTCAAAATA
>PWLF01000287.1 GCA_003559475.1 Bacteroidales bacterium | reverse complement strand
GATTTTTCAAAACTTAAGTTCCCTTCTTTGTCAATAATTCCTGTATGGAATACAATGCTTGATATATGACCTTCTCCGGTTGCCCTAAAACTAACAATAATTCTTTTTGAGCCTTCTATAAGACCTGTTTGGTCAGGAGATTCTACTATTGAAGGATTGAAAAAAGCCGCGGAAACAATAGAATATTCCAATGAAAAAAAAGAGCCTATAAGAAGTTTTTTTTGCTCAGAAACATGCTTTAAATTAACAGAACTGTCTTTTAGCATGTTTTTTGCCTTTTCAAAATGGTCTATAAATTTTTGCGTAAGATTTCTATGTCTCCTGGAAAATTCTCGCAATGTTTGAGTTAAATATAAATCTACATCATTATCATCCATATCCAAAACCTTGCGTACAATATCCATAGAACGCTCAAAACCATTATCAAAAAAACGAATAATTACCCTCTTAAAATCGGGATAAAATCTGTTTGGCAATCTTTCAACATTAATTCTCATAGGGTTGTCTTTAAACTTTTATACGGCAAATTTATCTTAACTATATTTATATTTGTTTAAGTGAAATACTTAAAAAAAGGTTTTCATTTTTAAGTAGTCTAGCATCAAATCAATATCAAATTTGTCAATTCCTGAGTTTGTCAAGTGCTTTCTATCTTCATTAAAAGACACTTCAAAATCCTTAAATGTCCCCCAGTTTTTTATGCTTTTTACATATAATTCAACGGCTTTAGATTGTTCGTTTTTGCACCAAAAAACATGAGCAAGATTCATAAGATCATATTTATTATTTGGCTCGTTTTCTAATAATCTTTCAAAATAATCTTTTGCTGTATCATATTTACCAAGCAAAAATGAACACCACGCCAATGGTCTTCTTATCTTTATATTTTCAGGTGCAAGCACCTCAATTTTAAAATAGTATTCAAGTGCTTCTTCGTAGCGATGAAGATGTACAAGGCATTGCCCGATATTAGCCTGAATATTTAAATTCTCGGAATCATTTTTCAAAGCATCACGATAGTATATTAATGCTTCTTCCCATCTATTAAGATATTTTAAACAAAAGGCTATTTTTAATATAATCCAGTTACGATCAGTTTCTATCAAATCAGCTTTTTTATAATAATCGAGAGCGTTTTCAAAATCGCCTGTTTTTTGGTAACAAAACGCAATCTTTTCAAAGAGCTCAATATTGCTTTTGTCTTCTTCTAATAAACCCTCGAAAACATTAAGAGCATCAGGGTAAAACTTTTTATCAAAATAAAATTCTCCGATGTTTCGAATAGTTTTTTGATCACTAACCAGCAATTTTACAAAATTTGTTTCATAAAGGGGTAATGAATAAGTAAATATATCATCAATTTCATTTTTCCAGGGGTGAAGCTTAAAAAACCTGTAAATATCTTGAAAGTATTGAGTATAAATACTTTTAGTACGAGCAAAGCTGTTAATTATATCCTCATCTTTTTCAATTTCACTAATATTTTTCATCTCTGCATTCAGCATATTCATCATCATCGTTTTTTGCTGATCAGGAACAATATTTAAATTAAGACAAAATGAGTACTTGTCAGAATTACACATGAAATAAGTCTGCTCCAGCTTTTCTGTTAAGGGAGTCAGATCAATATCTTTTTCTGGATTTTTAATAATATCTTTAAGAAAAATATTTTCTGAATAAAAAGGCACAAACCAATTGCTTATCTGATTGAAAAAAGAAAAGTTTTTCAATTGAGAGAATGCGCTAATAAACACATCCATTCCATCCATTTGCATTTCAGTAAATTCCTGCAATTTATTAAGGAGATCCGGGGAATCTTCAAAAACCGTTTCCCAGTCAGGGTTTTCTTCTTCGCTGATGGGGTCTTTAAAAATATTATCCAGGTCTAATTTTTCCTCAATTTTTGGACGCATTTTTATAATCGAAGGCATTATATCCTCCTCCCACTTTCTCTTTACTTTTTCTGTTTCCTTTGATTTGGTAAACTGAATGAGAATAGCTTCGATGTTTTGTTGAATGTCAGGAAATTTTTTAAGCTTTTCAGTTTCTTCTTTTAATGATGGATAAAGATAAAACCTTTCATTATACTTAAGAAAAGTCATAAACAATCCAACCATGGCTCTTTGCCATACAGTTTCTTCCTGTTTTTTTACAAACTTAAATAATATATAAAACTTATTAACATCGAAATATCTAAGCAAACTCAAAGTTAATGCACTAACAACTAAGCATTTATCATGCCACGGTAATTTTTTTGAATTACAAGCTTCATTCAAAAGACTTATTTCTTGTTCAGAATATTTGTCAGTTAACCAAATAATATTAAAAATTTTTATCAGAGCATCTTCTCTTGATAAACTTTCTTTACTGCTTTCAACTTTTGCTTGCTCTAGTAAAGAAGCTAAATCTCTATCAAGAGTAATTGCTTCAAGAATATTAAAAGCTTCTTGCCTTTCTTGAGATACTGTTTTTTCAAACTGTGTTTTTAGGGCATAAATATTTCCTGTTACATGACGGGCAAGTAATTTTTCTCTCAATTCATCAGCAAGCTCAAGTAATGAGCGAAGAAGAAAGTTATATATATCATCTCTGTCAGGATCTTTTACTTCAAAAAAGGAATAACGTATAATATTTTTGTACGTTTCAATATGCCTGTCAAGTTGATCGTTAACATACTCATCTCCTGTTGCTGAAATAAGCTTTTTTATAATAACTATACTGTCTAAAACCTTACGCTTATGAAGGCTTTTGAAAGCTTTTGAATATAAATTATCTATTTGTGATTTTTGCATAAAAAGCGATTATCCTTTCTGTTGATTGCGAAAATAATATAAAAAGATTAAAAATTTTAAATTGAGTTATTCACAAAATTATTATTGTTTTAAAAAACGATATGTTATGCAACATTATTTTTGGCAATTTTACTGGGGTTAAAAATAATTAGAAGCAAATTGGTTTATTGTATAAAACTATTTTTATTTTAAAAAATATAATAATTTAATTGATTATTAAACTTAAACATTTAATTTTGTAAAGTTTTTTGAATAGTAATTAAATTTTTATTTCATTATGGCAAAAGAAAAAAAGAATATAATCATTATTGGTGCAGCCGGTAGAGATTTTCATAATTTTAATGTTTGTTATCGCGACAATGAAGATTATAACGTAGTAGCATTTACAGCTGCTCAAATACCTGATATTGATGACAGGAAATATCCTGCTGAGCTTGCAGGCAAGCTTTATCCTAATGGGATACCAATATATTCAGAAGAAGAACTTACGAATCTTATAAAAAAATACAATGTTGATGAATGTGTGTTCTCATACAGCGATGTTTCTTATAACATGGTTATGAATCTTGCTTCAGTTATTAATTCAGCAGGAGCTGATTTTAAACTATTAGGGCTGGATTCTACCATGCTTGAATCAAAAAAGCCAGTTATTGCAACAGGAGCAGTAAGAACCGGTGGCGGGAAAAGTGAAGCATCAAGAAGAATTATTGATGTTTTAAACAAATATGGAATTAAAGCTGTTGCTGTTCGCCATCCAATGCCTTATGGTAATTTGGTAAAGCAAGCGGTACAAAGATTTGCATGTATTGATGACCTTAAAAAGCATGAGTGTACAATAGAAGAAATGGAAGAATATGAACCCCATATAAATCGCAACACACTTATTTACTCCGGAATTGATTATGAACCTATCTTACGTCAAGCTGAGCAAGAGGATTGTGATGTAATCTTATGGGATGGAGGAAACAATGACACACCTTTTTATAAACCTGATCTTATGATTACAATGGTCGACCCTCAGAGAGCAGGTCACGAATTATCATATTATCCTGGTGAGTCAACACTTAGAATAGCAGATGTTGTAGTTGTAAATAAAATAGAAAGTGCAGATCTTGATGATCTTATGGTTGTTAGAAACAATGTTGCTGAAATAAATCCTGAAGCTGTAGTTATTGACGCATGCTCACCAACATTCATTGATGATACTGATATTATCAGAGGGAAAAAGGTTTTAGTTATAGAAGAAGGACCAACCGTAACGCATGGAGATGTAAAATACAGCTACGGTAGTATTACTGCTTTAAAATATGGAGCAGCCGAACTTGTTGATCCAAAACCTTATGCTGTTGGAAAAATTAAAGAAACGTACGACAATTATCCTAATTTAGGACCGGTTCTACCTTCTATGGGATATAGCAAACAACAAGTTCAAGATCTTGAAAAAACTATTGAAAACACACCATGTGATATAGTCGTTATTGCTACTCCAATAGATTTAAACAGGATAGTGAAAATAAATAAACCAAACGTTAAAATAGGATATGAAATAGAAGAATTTGGTAAACCAAATCTTGATGATGTCATTTGCAAGTTTCTAAAAAACAAAAAACTTATCAAGTGCAATTGCTAATAGTATTTATTAAACGGCTTTTTTAGCCGTTTTTTTTTGCTTAAAAATCAAGTAATAGTAAAATGAAAGAATATATAATTTAATCAAATCTTAAAAATTGCATCAAATATCTAAGCAGTAATATAAATAATGAATTCTAATAAAACAGATTATTAACGTAAATAGATTCAGATGAAAAACAAAAGCCTTATAAGCATTAATGATTACTCAAAAGAAGAGCAACTGGAAGTATTAAAAGTTGCTGAAGAATTTGAAAAGAATCCTGTGCAAAACATTTTAAGCAATAATGTTATTGCAAGTTTATTTTTTGAGCCTTCAACAAGAACGCGATTAAGTTTTGAAAGTGCTATAAGCCGTTTAGGCGGAAAAATTGTCGGGTTCTCTGAGGCATCTAATACCAGCGTTAAAAAGGGAGAATCTCTTCGAGATTCTATTCTTACAGTTGCAAACTATTCTGATTTGATAGTTATGCGTAATCCTCTTGAAGGAAGTGCAAGATTTGCTTCAGAAATTTCTCCCGTACCTGTTATAAATGCCGGAGATGGATCTAATCAACATCCAACTCAAACATTATTGGATTTGTACTCCATTAAAAAAACACAAAATAAACTGGATAACCTTAATGTAGCTTTTGTAGGCGACCTAAAGTATGGGCGAACCGTTCATTCATTGGTAATAGCTCTTTGCAATTATAACACAACATTTCATTTGGTTTCTCCCGTAGAATTAAAACTGCCAAGCTCTGTTAAAATGAATATAAAAGAAAAAAATCTTAAATATTATCAATATACAGAACTTGATGATAATGTAATACCAAATGTTGATGTGTTATATATGACAAGAATACAGAAAGAAAGATTTTCAGATCCGCTTGAATATGAAAGAATAAAAAATTATTATATCCTTAAAAATGATATGCTTGAAAATTCAAAAGAAAACTTAAGGATAATGCACCCACTACCAAGAGTAAATGAAATTGATATAAATGTTGATAAAAGCCCAAAAGCTTATTACTTCCAGCAAGCACTCAATGGAGTTTACGTTAGACAAGCCTTATTATCATTAATACTTGGATTAAAATAAATCATTTAACTTTAAAAATATTAAGAGAAAAATGAGCGAAAAAAGAAAAGAATTAAAAGTTTCAGCAATAGAAAACGGAACAGTTATTGACCATATCCCATCTAATGCTGTTTTTCAAGTTATTAGAATACTTAAACTTGAAAAATTTGAAAATATGATACTTTTTGGTACTAACCTGGAAAGTAAAAAGTATGGAAGCAAGGGTGTTATAAAAGTAAAAAATAAATATTTCAAACCGGAAGAGGTTAACAGAATAGCTCTCGTTGCACCAAGTGCCTCAATGATAGAAATAAAAGATTTTGAAGTTATAAACAAAACGGTAGTAGAAGTTCCGGATGAAATTTCAGGAATTGTAAAATGTTTTAACCCTAATTGTATCTCAAATCACGAAAGAGTAAAAAATAAATTTCAAGTGGTAGATAAAAATAATCTAAGACTTAAATGTTATTATTGCGAAAAAATTACTGCAAAAAATAATATGACTTTTTTCTAAATATTATTTTTTTTATATTTGCGCTTTATAATAGCAAGTATGGCAAGACAAGAAGAAATTATAGTAGGCAGGAGACTAAAAACCTCATACATATCAACAGTAGTTAGTATAACACTTGTTTTATTTGTATTGGGTTTACTTGGTTTGATAATACTTCATGCAAAAAAAGTTTCAGACCATATACAAGAAAATATTGGGTTTTCTGTTATTTTACTCGATAATGCAAGAGAAACTGAAATCGTATCTCTGCAACATGAACTTGATTTAATGCCTTCTGTTTTATCAACAGAGTTTGTTTCTAAAGAAGAAGCTGCTGATGATCTTATGGAAGAACTTGGAGAAGATTTTGTCGAATTTCTGGGATATAACCCATTATTCCCATCGATTGATGTTAGGCTTAAAGCAGGATATACCCATCCTGATACTATTGCAAATTTCGAAAGCCAATTAACAGAAAATCATATTGTTAAAGAAGTATATTATCAAAAATCACTTGTAAACCTTATTAATGAAAACATTAAAAGAATTAGTGTTGTCCTGTTGCTCTTTAGTATACTCCTTACTATTATTGCTTTTGCATTAATTAATAACACAATAAGGTTAAGCGTTTTTTCTAAAAGATTTTTGATAAAAAGCATGCAGCTTGTTGGTGCAACTCAAACATTTATAAGAAAACCCTTTGTTATAAAAGGCATAATACAAGGCATTATTGGTGCTTTTATTACTGTGGGTCTTCTTATACTTACTCTTATAACTGCACAAAAACAAATACCTGAGCTTCAGGCATTTCAAGATATTGAAATGCTCGCTTTACTTTTTTGTGGAGTTATCTTTTTAGGAATAATTATTAGTTGGATATCAACCCATCTTGCAGTTAAGAAGTACTTGAAAATTAAAACAGATAATCTTTATTTTTATTAAAAATTATATCAAACAATGGCAAAATCTAAGGAAAAGCAACAAAAAAATGAACTGTTATTTAATAAGCAAAAATATTTGCTAATGATAACAGGTCTGATAATAATTGCCATAGGATTTTTACTTATGGTCGGTGGCGGAACAGATGACCCAAATAAGTTCTCATACGAAATATTCAGTTTTAGAAGAATTACACTTGCTCCATTATTATTATTGCTTGGATTTGCAATACAGATATATGTCATTTTAAGTAAAAATAAAACTCGGGAAACAGATTCTTCAAAATAGTGAATTGCGAGCATTAGCGTTGCGTTGTTATTCACTCATATGTTCTGAAGTCTAATGCCGACAAGGCTTATAGAATGTTTTGTGTTGTTTTTGATTTCAGAAATATTATGTCTTTTTTAATTTGTAACACAT
>PWLF01000245.1 GCA_003559475.1 Bacteroidales bacterium | reverse complement strand
GATCCCGTCTACCCGCACAAAAATTGCAGTAGTAGCTCAGTTGGTAGAGCGCAACCTTGCCAAGGTTGAGGTCGTGAGTTCGAACCTCACCTACTGCTCAAAAGTCGTAGTAATGGAAAGAGTTACTTCGTGAGAATGGTTCTCAATTTGTCTTTTAAACAAACGTCGCGGTTCAAATCCGCCTGTTATCTCTTCCGCTTTTTCTCGACTTTATACTATTGGAGTGTGTAGTGTAATGGCTAGCATCCGAAACTGTCTATTTCGGGGAGGGGTTCGAATCCCACGCACTCCGCTTTTAACATTTATTTAACATTAAAGGGTTCAATTTTAATCTATACCGTAGATATATAAAATAAACTAATTATGTTAAATAAATGTCTTGCTTGTGGAAAACCTGTAAAAAATAAATATTGTAATGTTAGTTGCCAAAATAGACATCAACAAAAGAATAGAAAAAAATCAAAGTATTCTCTTCAAAAAAGATCTCAAACAACTAAGGATAAATGGAGAACTTTTACTGTAAGTTGTTCTATATGTAAAAAAGAAATAGAAATAAGAGAGTTTAATGTAGAAAAACCAAAGAAAGAAAAATACTATTGTTCAAGAAATTGTGCCAACACAAGACATCATAGTAAAGAAACGAAAGAAAAAATAAGTAAAAGTATTAAAAGAAAAATTAAAGAAGGTAATCCAGTTGGTTTTATAAAAAAGAATTTAAAACTTAAAGAATTAAGAATCAAAATTTGTTTAAAATGTAATAAAGAATTTGAAACTAAAAACAAAAATCAAAAATTTTGCTCTAAAAAATGCGCTCTGATAATATCAGGTAAAAATCGGTGTAAAAAAGCTCATAAAAAAAGAAAAGAAAATCCTGAATGGTGGTCAGATATATGTAAAAAAGCATACGCTACTGGAAATAATTTTGTCGCAGGCGGAACAACAAAATGGTATTCATATAAAGATATAAAAGTTCAAGGTACTTATGAACTTCGCACATGTAAGATATTAGATAAATGGAAAGAAACCGGAAAAATAAAAGATTGGGAATATACTAAAGATAGAATTAAGTATATTGATGAAAAAGGAAAATCAAGAAATTATCTTTTAGATTTCAAAGTATTTGAAAATAATAATGGTAGTTTCTATTATATTGAAACTAAAGGATGGGAAAGACCAAATGATAAATTTAAATGGTATGCTGTACGAAATAAGGGTTATAAGTTAATCGTTTGGTTTAATAAAGAAATTAATAAAGAAGAAATCGTTTTAAAAAAAGGGGCGTATAGCTAAGATAATACGTGTATTGGAATTATGCCGAAACAGGTAATGCTGTGGTACTGGTGTGGGTTCGAATCCCAACGCTCCACAAACAATGTATGGCTAGTCGATGATTCCTGAGGCACTCCGGTCGGTTGAACCCGGAGCAAACAGACTAAGGTTAGACGAAATACGTTGGGCGTACTAATCTTTACAACCAAGCTCTGGTACGCTATTTAGGAATATGGTGTAATGGTTAACATTCTGGATTCCAAACCCAGAGATGTGGGTTCGACTCCTACTATTCCTGCTATTATTCAAAACGTTTATCGGAAGGTAAACGAAGCATGGTTACTTGAACACGTGATAGAGTAACCATGAAAGTCCTGTAGTTTATATCGGTGTGAATACCCACGCGATGGTGGGAGGTTGCTGGTTCAACTCCAGTCAGGACTGCAAATATATGGGGGTTGGGACTGCTTGGAGTGGTCATCACACTTGCAATGTGAAAGAACAGATGGGTTCGAATCCCATAACCTCCACACATGCGGGATGATACGCTGTTTTATCGCAGTACCCGCTCCAACAATAGGTCTGTAGCTCAGTTGGTAGAGCAAGTGCCCTTTAAGCACTGGGTCGTGGGTTCGAGCCCCACAGGCCTACATTTTTTAACAAAACTTTAACACTAAATATTTTTGTATTTCAAAATATTTAGTTATATTAGACATATTATATCATAATGAATACAAATTAATTTTAACTAAAAATTTATTAATAAATGAAAAACTTAAAAATTTTATCTTTTATTCTTGGATTGTTTATTATTTTTTCTTGCCAAAAAGAAGATGTATTAATAGTAGAAGAAGAGTCTGGCATATACATAAACAATGATTTGAATTATCTTGGCAAAAGAGTTAAGTCTTCTGGGGAAAATGTTCCTATTATTGATTCAGAACTTAAGTCTACTTCTAATTACCAACTTACATTGATTGCTACAGTAGATTCTCCAGAATTTGAAGGAACAACTCTTCAGGCATCTCATATCAAAATGGTAAATGATTATGCTTATGTTACTTATAATATTCAAGGATCTGTATATCTTGGAGGAGCTGAAATATTTAATGTTTCTAATATTCAAAACCCTCAATTAATATCTCAAGCAATATTTTCTGATATGGATATAAGTTCGATTGATGCCGAACCATTAGGATCTGGAAATAATAATTTCGTATATGTTGTTGGAGCTTATGATCCAAATAAAAATTATTTAAATAACGGTCCTTCAGTTGTAGAAAGACTTATTGTTAACTCTGCTAATCAATTTAAACATTTAACAAGCCCAAGACAGTTTTATGATTTACCTGGATATATGGGTAATGATGTAAGATATAATTCTCAAGCAATTTATGTTACTTCAGGTTCGAATGGCGGTCTTACAGTGTTAAATAATGGCATGAATTTAAATCAATATGAAGATATACCTTATACAAGATCTGTTGATGTTAGAGTAAGTGGTCCATCAAATAAACTTGAAAGAGTAGTTGTTTATTCTGCACAAGAAGGATTAATAGTTTTTGATGGAAATAATAATGAATTAAGAAGAATAGCAACCGGTGGCAACCATTTTCCAAATGGTATATACACTGAAGCTAAGTCAATAGTTCGCTTACATGGAGATTTAGCATTTGTATCAGTTGGTGATGGTGGGGTTGAAGTTTATAATATTGAAACAGGAGAATTAACTCATACCATAGAATTACCGGGTGCAAGTCTTGAAGATGGTTTTGTAAGTAACGGAGTTGCTATAACGAATGATCTTGTTCTTATTGCAAACGGAGAGACTGGTGTTGCAATTTATAGTTTGAATGATTATTCATTTATTGGATCATTTACACTAAGTGGATCAGTGAATTATGTTGGAGCAATTAATAACAAGATATTTGTTGCAACTGGTTTAGGTGGATTAAGTATACTTGAAATTACTGAAAATTAGATACAATGGTTTTATCGGTTAACCATAAAAACCGATAATTTTTGTACCTCTGGTGAAATGGTATCACGTGGGACTGTTAATCCCTTGTTCTGAGTTCGAGTCTCAGGGGGTACGCAATTTATTAACAAAACAAAAATCAAAATGATAAGAGCTAAATGTTTTACAACTTTGGATAAATATAAGTGCTATGTTGAATATTTTGCAGCACTTCCTCGAAAAAATGATCACGTTGCCGTATTTTTTGCAGGTGTGCCCTCATCTCTTCGAGTAGTTAAAATAACGCATTGTCAAGAAAATAACTTTTATAAAACTCCTTACATAATTGTTGAATTACATAATTAAATAAAATGAATTGGATTAAAGTTTCAGAAAAGTTGCCCGAATTTGAAAAACCAGTATTACTTTTAGAAAAAAGAGAAAAGGGTTATGTTTGTGATGTTGGTTTCTTAAAGTCGATAGATGTAGATGGAAATCATTGGAGTATAGATTATACATTTGGAATATTTTTTAAGGAATATAAAAAATTTAAACCAACACATTGGTGTTAAATAGAATTACCAGAAGAATAAGTTCTCTTAGCTCAGATTGGTTAGAGCGCTGCCGTAACATGGCAGAGGTCGTAGGCTCGAATCCTACAGAGAACACTAAAACCTTTTTTAATTTATAAATATAAATAATATATAACTGTAGTGACGAGAAGAGTTACTTCGTGAGAATGGTTCTCAATTTGTCTTTTAAACAAACGTCGCGGTTCAAATCCGCCTGTCTACTCTCTCATTTTTCTCAGTTTTATATACCCTGATAACTCAACTGGATAGAGTAACAGACTTCTAATCTGTAAGTTGGGGGTTCGAGTCCCTCTCGGGGTACTAGTGATAAAAATATATTGCGCGGTGGAGCAGAGGCCAGCTCGCTTGGCTCATAACCAAGAGGTCGAGGGTTCGAATCCCTCCTGCGCTACAATATTGGTCCATAACTCAATTGGTAGAGTACTGCCCTTTTAAGGCAGGAGTTGTGGGTTCGAGTCCCACTGGACCAACAAAATTTTATAATTATGAATAAACAAGTCTTAAAAAAGAAAAGCCAAAGAAGATATAACATTCCAGTTATAGGACATTTTTTTGACCAAAGTATTGAATTTCCTTCTATATTAGAAGCAGAAAAGGCAACAGGAATTAGTTATCATCTTATATTTGATAACTGTATTGGTAAAATTCGTTCTGCACAAGGAACTCATTGGGAATATGTTGATGGTAAAAATTGGATAAAGTATAAAGCAAAATACATAAGAAATGTAAGAAAATATACAAGATATGAAAATTTTAATGGGTAAATGACCAGTAAAGAAATATCAAGATTAAAACATGATAATATAGAATATATTTTTGGTGCAGATATAGAAAAAATAGAAATTTTAGGAGAGTGTATAGATATACCTTTTCTTTGGTTTCATATTACTTTAAGATCTTCAAAAAATAAAAGAGAGGCATGGTTAGAAAAATATAATACCAAATTTAATATTATCAATATAAATAGTCCATTTTCTTTTTATAAAAAAGTTTATAATATATTTGATTCCTTTTTAAAAAGTTATAATTATGTTTCTTTTTTTACACATAAAGATTATAAGGAAAAAAGAAGAGAAAAAATTTATGAATTATCACTTAAAAAAATGGGATTTAAAAAATTAATTACGTTAAAAAATCCATATAATAATAGTAATATTATAGTGATGTGTAAAAAGAAACCAAATGTAAAAAATAAAAAGCTTAAAGATTTATTTACTAAAACTATAGAAAATTATTATTCATAAATATATAAAATAAATAGGGGTGTAGTTTAGTTGGTTTAAAACATCTGGTTTACATCCAGAAGTCCGGGGGTTCGAGTCCCTCCATCCCTACTTAAAATAAATACTTAATTATGATAATAAATAATGATGAACTAAAAAAAGCTAAAAAAGTTTTAGCTAGAGAAAGATTTAATCTTTTAAATAAAGAGAATGTCGTAGCTGTTGGCATTGGATTTAAAGAAAGAGGAGGTGAGAAAACAAATGTACTAGCTATTATTTGTTCAGTTAATTCAAAGCAAAATATTTCAACTTTAGCTGAAGAAGATATTGTGCCTGATAATATTCAGGGAGTTGATACAGACGTTAAATCTGTTGGTACTATTAGTGCACTTGACGCTGATATAAGTAGAACACAAAGAAATAGACCGGCTCCAGGTGGTGTAAGTGTTGGTCATTATAATATAACAGCTGGAACTTTGGGTTGCTATGTTAGAAAAAATGGAATACCTTGTATATTATCAAATAATCATGTATTAGCTAATTCAAATAATGCTAGTATAGGTGATGGCATACTTCAGCCTGGTTCGCATGATGGTGGAAAAATGAAAACAGATATGATTGCTAAATTAACAGAATTTGTCCCAATTGAATTTATGGGTGTTGATTGTCCAATAAGTAATTTTGTAACTAAAACTCTTAATTTTTTAGCTAAAATTATGGGAAGTGGTGTAACACTTGAGGCAAAAAGAAAACAACCATTAGAAGAAAATTATGCTGACTGTGCAATTGCAGAAGTACTTGATTTACAAGACATGGATCAAGAAATTCTTGGTATTGGGGAAGTTCAAGGTATAAAAGAAGTTGAACTTGGAATGCCATTAATTAAAAGTGGAAGAACTACCGGAGTAACAACCGGAACAGTTGATCAAATTGATGTTACTGTAAATGTTGGATTCGGTGGAGGAAAAATGGCAATATTTACAGATCAAGTAATTACAGGTCCTATAAGTCAACCTGGGGATAGTGGTTCATTAATATTAACAGATAATGACCATAAAGCTCTTGGATTACTATTTGCGGGAAGTAATAGTATTACCATATTTAGTAAAATACAACATGTTAAAATATTATTAAATATTGAATTTTAAAATATATGCAACTAAAATTACAAAAAGATGTTTGTGCATCTGTTGAAATAAATAATGAAATAATTATTAATGCAGAAGAAAGTTTGGTTTATGAGAATATTAATTCTGACCAAGCTTTCTTATACATTAAAGATAAAAATGAAAGCAAGAAAATAAAAATTCATATTAAAAAAAGAGAATAATCATGTTAAGAATAAAGGTAAAAGAAAAAGACAATATTGATAGAGCTATTAAAGAATTTAAACGAAAATTTAATATGCATGGCACTTTAAAGGAAATTAGAGAAAGAGAACAATTTACTAAACCCTCTGTTAAAAAAAGAATACAGAAGAAAAAAGCTATTTATATTCAGAAATTAAGACAGTCTGAAGATCTTTAATCATTATAATATATTATAAACATGGAGTGTAAAATCTGTAAAAGTAATTTCCATTATTGTTCATCATGTGATTACGATAAATGGGCATATAGTGGTTATTGTAGTAAAAAATGTTACTTTAATTCTAATAAAGCTAAAAATATTAAGAAACAATTTATAAAATTTAATAATTCTTTAGACAAAAAACAAAGGCAATTATTTAAATTACTTTGGAATCAAGGGATTTTTGATGATGATAAATGGTTAGATTTTATTGAAGATAATGTTAATCCTCAAAAAGAAGATATAAAGTAAAAAAACAAAAAATGTTTTTACTAAATCTACTTATTTAGGAAGAATAAAAAGAGATATTTAATCTTGTAGCTCAATTGGATAGAGCACCTGGCCGCGGACCAGAAGGTTAAAGGTTCGAATCCTTTCAAGATTACTATTTTATTATATGCCTCTATAGCTCAACTGGATAGAGCATCGGATTTCGACTCCGAAGGTTGAGGGTTCGAATCCTTCTGGGGGTACAATTGTGGGAGTAGCTCCAATTGGTAGAGCGTCTGATTTCCAATCAGAAGGTTTGTGGGTTCGAATCCCATTTCCCACTCTACTTTTTATTTCGAACACTGGTTTAGATATTAAAAAAATAAATAGCGCCGTGGCAGAGTGGACAATAAAAATAAAAGGAATAAAAAACAGGATATATCCCTTATAATACGTGTTTATACCGATATCGCATAGTGGCAATTGCAGCACTCTCATAAGGTGTAGTCTTTAGACTTCAAGGGTTCGAGTCCCTTTATCGGTACTTATGAGTCTCGCTGGTTTGAATTCAGTCGGTACTACAAATTAATCCAAAGGTCATTG
>PWLF01000244.1 GCA_003559475.1 Bacteroidales bacterium | reverse complement strand
TGGGAAGAAAAAGAAACTTAATATAAAATATAAAATATAAAAGATGAAAGATAGTTTAGGAAATAGAATAAAAGAAAACTTTGAGCAAAGAACATGAAATATATAAAGTCTATTAAACACCCTAAATTTGTATGGATAGAAGATCATTATGATATGCACTTATCTGGTATTTGTATGTATAGAGGAGAATTGTGTTATTTTAAAACTGATTATCAACCAGATGATGAAAACCGTTACTATGAAATATACGAATTGGTGTGGTGGGAAAAGATTAAATGGAAACTTGAACAAATGTTATTTGAGATATGTGTGGGATATCATTGGACATATAAAAACAGAAAAAGAATATGGAATAATGGTATCAAAACCAGAAAACCTAAATGGTTATTTAGAATTTTGATGGAATTATATTATATCTAAAATGGAAAAAATTACTAAAACTGATGTTATTTTCCAGAAGCAAAGCGATCATGAACCAATTAAATTCGGTGAAATTGATGTTGAACTTCTATCTGATGATGTAATAATCGCAAGTCATGATGAAGGCTATTATAGTGAAAACAATAGCTGGGATCCTCATTACTATCTTGAAGTTCATAGAGATCGTCTTGAAACAGATGAAGAGTTTGAAAAAAGAAAAGAAGAAACTAGCTGGCTTAGAAAGGATATGAGAAAAAGAAGGTACAAAAACTATATCAAACTTAAAAAGGAATTTGAAAATGAATGATAAAAATATCCAATTTGGTGACAAAGTTTATGAAGTAGTTGAGAAGTTTGAAATTCCTGATCATCATACATCATTAACTGGATCTGAGATGGTCGAAACAACTGTAAAAAGGGAAAGAACATTCTTTGCGTGGATTCCTCGTTCAGATGGAAATAAATGTGCATGGCTAAAAAATATCACAACTGAAGAAACTCTACACTTTCACAGAAAATTAGAATTTGATGATGGTTGGTCATACCAACATTACTGGTCTGAATGGAAACCAAAATGGCTCCTTGATAAAATTTTATAGCAAATTGGAAGATAATAAATATACAGAAATTAAAGATAAAGAACAGTACTACAAATATTGTGATATCTTAGAAAAAAAGTTATTTGAAAGTAATTATGAAGATTGTGATATAAAATTACTTACTCTTCTAATTGAAAAATGGGATAATGAGCATAATACATTTAACTCATGAAAAAGAAAGAAGTTTTAGATTATATTAGAAAATGTAAAGGCTATGTACCATATAGTGGTATATTTAAAATATTTAAAGATAATGATGAAATACGGGAGAACTATATTAAATAAAAATAGCAAGGGATGGTATAGAGCTTTTAACTTTTTAGAACAAAGAGATATTCTAACATCTTTAGTACCAGTACATGGTTATAATAAAACTTAAAACTTTATAAATATTTAATAATATAAATTATGAAAACAATAAAAATAGAAGAATTAAAGGAATTTCTTCACCTTGGTGAAGTTAGTTTTATATTTGAAAAAAAGGACGGTACAAAAAGAGAAGCTTTAGGTACTCTTAAAAACGATTTAATACCTGAAGATATGAAACCTGTAGAAAATCATTTAAACCCAAAGGCAACAAACCCTAAGTATTTTGACCTTGAAAAAAATGGTTGGCGTTCTTTATCATACGATGCATCAACGATAGATATTAAAAGTATTAAATTTTAATATTTGAATGTTAAAAATAAAAGGTCTGTCGCTCTACGGAGAGGAACCTCGTGACACACAAGAAAACGCAGGAGACGAAAGTCGCTTTTACTGCATAGGAGTGTGCAACGCAAACAGAACCTGAGGCCTGTTTTCTCCCTATAGGTTCGGGTAGCGGCGAATAGATAAATGACAGATTAAAAACAGAATCACGGGTATTCTTTTATTTTAAACGGGCCTGTAGCTCAAGTGGTTGGAGCAGGACACTCATAATGTCAAGGTTGGGGGTTCAAGTCCCTCCGGGCCCACGTATAAATAACTTTACATAAAATTTAAAAATTTATATTTAATGGAATTTTTAAAAACATTTTCTTTTTTAAATAAACGTAAAAAACGATTTTTATTTATAGGTATACTGGTATTATTAATCATAATTCAAAAAATATTTCTTTTTGTAAGTATATTTAATAATTGGGATTTAAGTAATTTGGCTATTCCTTATTTTTTAATAACCTTTATAGTTGTAATCAATACAATTGTAATCTTTACTTATGATACTAAAAAAAGTAATAAAGAACTTAGAAAAAAATATAATATAAAATAATAAATAAAAAGGAGTAAATAAATTAATATATAATATATACGCTTAGTGCCTTATAAATAAAAAATAAATGAAATTAAATGAAAAAAATTATTAATTTTTTTAAATATTTATGGATGTCAGTTCCAAAATTTAGTGTATTATTAATATTAATTTCTATTATAATATCGTTAATATTTGATTTATATGTAGGGGTTATTTCATTAATTTCATTATTTGCGATATTTATCATATTCATATGGATAAGGTCAATCTTCTCATTATTTAAAAAATAAATTTATAGAATGAAGGAAAAAATTATTGATTTTATAAAACGTGCCTGGACTTACATTCCAAAAACTTGGATATTAATAATCATAAGCATTATTATAACATCGTTAATATTTAATTTATATACAGAAACTATTTCTTTAATTTCTTTAATTATTGCAATGGCAGCGATTATTATTAAAAAAAGAAAACATGAAAAAAATAAAAATACCTGAAGGTAAAAGAAGAAGATTTCCATACTTTTTTATAACATATCCAATTATAATATCAAGAAATAAAACTTATTCAAGAAAAAGATATTTTAAATTTACAGAATCGTGTCTTTATAAGTTTGAGGATGGGTATCGTGGAGTTAATAAATTATTCGGATTTAGCTACGGATTTCACCATAATAATTCTTTTCGTTTTGGTTGGAGACCAAACCATGATTTGTCTAGAATAGAAATTGTAGGATATGAATATAAGGATGGCTCTATGATGCCATACATAACCATAGGTGAAGTAAATATAAATGAATGGTATTATTATAGTATAACATATAATAGTAACTCTAAGAACCTAAGATATAGTTTATTTGGTATTGATGAAAAACTGATGACTCGTGTATCAAAAAGAGTTAAATTTAAATGGTTATATTGGGGCTATGTACTTAATTTTTATTTTGGGGGTATATACCCTGCTCCGCAAGATTTAACTTTTTATATGAAAAAAAGATTTTAACACATAAAAATATAATTATGAAGGTAGTTGTAACAGATACATTTATAAAAAGTTTTAAAAAAATGATAGCAACTGAAAGTCAATGGTGGACTTTTTGGTATTGGCGCGGAAAATATTACGATGTAAAAAGAGCTATTAAAAATCTTTGGATTTATTTTCCTATTGTCATTAAAATGGTACCTTGGGATTATACTACAATTATTCGGATGATGAAATTTCAAACTAAAATTTTATGTAATAACATTGAAAAATACAGTTTGGAAATAGATGAAGATAGATTTCCAAAGATTGAAAAAATGAAAAGATTTATTGAATTAGCGGAAAACCATTTGGAAGATAATTATTATGAAAGATGTGGTTGGGAATATTCTAAATTTTGGGCTGAAAAAGATAATGATTCATTTAAAATAGTAGATGATCAATCAAAGGAACAGAAAGAAAACAATATAAAGGCCATGAAAAAAGGTGGAGAACTTGAAGAAAAAGAATGGAATGAAATGTTTGAAATACTTAAAGAAATGAGAGGATGGTGGAATTAACTTTAAAATAAAATAATATGTCATTAATTGGTAAAAAAGTAGTAGCTACTAAATTCTCTGAATATAACGTTGAAGGTACTGTACTAGATAAAATTCTGGGAGTAATCTTAGTAAGTGAACGTACCCCAAGTGGAAAAGGTGGCACGGTTGAAGTAGATAAGTATGTAAACGTTGATATGTATCTTATTGAAACAGAATCAGGTAAAATTGAAACAGTAAAATGCTCGGATATTCTTTATATTAAATAATTAAATTTTAAAAACTTAAACTATGGTACTAAAAATTCCTATTCATTCAGTGACTGATTTGATTACAAATTCGTCAACAACTATCTTTACTTATAGTGATGGCTCAGTGAGTGCCGTTAGAGATATGGTAAATGAGTTCTTTCAAACATTTGGTATAACTAAAAAGTTTGATGAAGTGTTTGATGCAGTGATTGCATGTGAAGAATCTGACCAATATAGTGAATATATTGGAGAGCTTGATGAAGAAGAGCTTCCGGAAGGTGTAACAAAAGAAACTGACGCCAAAAAACTTTTTGATGATGTTGTTTCAGGAAAAATAGAAAAGCCCAAATGGTTTTCTGATGTTGAAAATAAAGAAGATAGCTGGAGCTATTTTACTCCAAGCACTACGCTTTATCTTATCCCTAAGGCTCCTGAGTATAAAGAGCTTGCAAAAAAGATTGAGGGGTTTCTCTATTCAACTGAACATGAAGGAATAAGAGATGGTTAACCATCTCTTATTCCTAAAATAAGTGTTTAAAAATTTTTTAGTTTCAGAATTTTTGGTTATATTTACTATACTCTATAATCAAACAATAAATTATGCTTAAAACAAGAATTTTTCCGGAACATAATTACAAAGCAATTCATTTGAATGGCAAGACATTACGCATTGCACTGGATCCTAAAAAGCCCATTGGTGACCTTGAGTACCCTGAATTTTACGATATTAAAGTTACCTCATACTGTGAAGGGGAATGCCCGTGGTGTTATCAGAACAGTGTAAAAACCGCTAAACATGATAATAGTATAATCCAGAAGTTTATTTCCTTCTTTGATGGAATGACAGATAACCAAAAACCTTTCCAGATTGCATTTGGCGGTGGTGAACCAACTACACACCCATTATTTTTAGATCTCATGTTAAAATGTTATGATATGGGTATTGTTCCAAACTACACTACAAATGGAATGTGGTCATCTCATTCTCAAGAAGTTATAGACAAAATCATCAAAGTAACTAAAGAGTATTGTGGTGGTGTAGCAGTTTCAACACATCCTCATCTTAAAAATCATTGGGAAAGAGCAACAGAACTTTATCTTGAAAATGACATCTTCACGAACTTACATATTATTATAGGTAATAGAAAATCTGTTGATGATTTTCTAGAAGTATACGAAAAGTACAAAGGAAGAGTTAAATATTTTGTTTTACTCCCTCTCACTGCACAAGGAAGAGCAACCGAAGCACATGTTGATTGGGATTATTTTCAAAGTAATATTGAAGGAAGTCCTGCTGACATTGCATTTGGTGCAAACTTTCATCCTTATCTAACGAAAGATCCATCAAGATTTAAAGTTAGTTTGTATGCCCCGGAGATTATGAGCAAGTACCTCGATCTTGAGACTATGCATGTATATAAGTCGAGTTTTAGCACTGAACCATTAAATATATAAGTATTTAATTTATTAAATTAATTTTTTATAAAATAGAACTTAAGTAAAAATCTTTATATAAAATTAAAGGATATTTTAATAATGAATAATAAACGTATTATAATAGTTGGGCCAACTTGTAGTGGTAAAACTTTTTTAAGAAAAAGGTTTGAAGAAAGAGGTTTTACTTTTGATATATCTTATACAACAAGAAAACCAAGAGAAGGAGAAGTAAATGGAGTTCATTATCATTTTGTGTCAGAAAATGAATTTAAATATAAAATAGAAAAAAATTATTTTAAAGAATATATTACTTATGCCGGTAGTTATTATGGCACAGGTGAATATGAGTGGAACAAGTGTGATTGTTTTATAATGGAAACAGATGGTGTTAAAAAAATAAGCAAAGAAGAAAGAAAAAAATGCTTTATAATATATTTAAATACTCCATTAAAGGTTAGAAAAGAAAGACTGAAAAAAGAAAGAAAATGGAATAAGAAAGAAATTAATAAAAGGGTTAAACAAGATAAAATTAAGTTTAAAGATTTTAACGATTATGATTTATTGATAACAAATGCTAATTTTTAAAGATTAGCATCTTTTAGTATAGGTAAAAGCCCTCATATTGATTTTAATAAAATTAATTTAAAAACGCTTATAATTTTAAAATGATACAACCAATTATTTTATATGGAGATCCTTTATTAAGGGTTAAATCTAAGGATATTGAAAGATATTCTAGATTTAATTTAAAGCAATTTATTGATGATATGTTCGAAACTATGCATAAGGCAAATGGTATAGGACTATCGGCAATACAAATAGGAGTACCGTTAAATATATTTGTAATAGAAATTAATTATGATGATATTGAAGAAGATGATTCTCATTTTAAAAAAGTATTTATAAATCCAAATATTAAAGAATTTTCAGGCGAAAAAATTAAATTGTCTGAGGGTTGTTTATCTATTCCTCAAATTTCGGCACAAGTAGAAAGATACGATAAAATTAAAATTGAGTGGTTTGATGAAAACTGGGATAAACACGAGGAAGAATTTAGTGGTTTAAATTCAAGAGCTATTCAACATGAATATGATCATTTACAAGGTAAATTATTTATAGATAAATTAGATACTATGTGGGAAAAAGTTTTAGAAGAACCAATCGATTTAATAAAAAATAGAAAAATACAAGTTCCATACTTAATTAAATAATATTAAAATGAAAGTTTTATTTATAGGCGACATTCATGGACGAACAGGTTGGAAAACTTTAGTTAACAATGCATTATTAAATTTTGTTGATAAAATTGTTTTTCTTGGAGATTATGTTGATTCTTATTCAGAATCACCTGTTAGACAATTATATAATTTAAAGGAAATTGTTGCCTTTAAAAGAAAAAAAGGAAAGGATAAAGTAACTCTTCTTTTAGGAAATCATGATTATGCATATATTCATAATTTTTATGCTATATCAGGATTTCAACCTGAAATGGCAAATGACTTTAAAAAGGTATTTGAGGAAAATAAAGATTTATTTTCTATTGCATGGGGACATTTTGGTTTAAATGGAAAATATACACTTGCAACTCATGCAGGTTTAACACTTTCCTTTTATGAAAATTGGTTAAACAAAGAAAAAGAAGAGGGTGATTTTGTAAGAAAAATATTAAACAACGAAAATATTCATATTCATGAAGCATTAAATGTTTTAAAGGATAAAAAAGATTTAATGTGGAAAGTAGGAAGTATGAGAGGTGGTACTGGTACTCCTGGTGTATTATGGGCAGATAATCAAGAATTATTAAAAGATCCTTATCCATATATTAATCAAATATATGGTCATACTGCACAATATTCACCAACTATTAATTTTGTAGATGAATACATATTAGCATGTATTGATTCTCATGATAATTCACCTATTGCATCTCTTATTATTGATTTATAACATTATAATTTTTATTTATTTAAAGGCCTGAATCT
>PWLF01000097.1 GCA_003559475.1 Bacteroidales bacterium | reverse complement strand
GAATAATGCTCTATTAAGATTCCTTTTACATTATATATTATACAGAAGACATGGCAGTTTAAGAAAAGAACTTAAGGTTAAAACACCGTACCAAGCTATTGAAAAATGGTACGAAATAAAAACGGAAATATTTAATCAAAATCCTTTGGAGTTTAAAAATAAAATTATAAATTTGGATAATCTATATAATTCAGGTTTTCATAAACAACCTTGTGAAACTTGACAATAAACAACACTTTTAAATTGCTTTTTGTTCCATCCTAGCTTAACTATCTCCAATAAAACAAAATATTTTGATGAAAGCAAAAGTAAAAATAATTAGCTTAATTTACAACAAATTTTATAATCTGTGCCATTCGCAAGATTCAGCTACAATAAGAACTCTGAAATATTCTCCGTGCATAAATAGAAAAAAATCCACAACAATTATCAGAATCTAAAATTAAAAAGAAAGTCAAATGAGGTACTGTCTTCGTGGATGTTATAGTTTACTCTAGCACCTATTGTGAAGGGATTGAAAAATCTTAATAAATGCACATCCGAGTGTAAGCTTATTCCTGCTACTTTAAATATATCCGTATTATCTAAATATTTTCCTTCGGCGTAATCAAAAAACGGGCTACACCATATTCTTTTTATGTAAAACACACCGGGCAAACTTAAGTCCGGATACATCAAAGGCATAAAATAATCAAAGCTGTATATTTGCAATTCATTATGAAACTGACCTGTTATGCCTCTCGGATATCTTATTATATTGGGGAAGGCGTAATTTATTGTATTACTGACCGGCTCTCCTTCTTTTCTTTTTTGATATGATGCTGATAATCTTATACTGTGATGATTAAACAAGCCGGGAAAATAACCAACTGCTTGAGCGGAAAAAACTTCTCCCATATCTTGTCCACCAAAAGGAGCATTTCTAAAGTTTATATCAATAAACTGACCCCACCGTGGCATTATATCTTTCATTACACTACGCTTGTACCTGGAAGCTGTTAAACGATAACTCATATAATGTATCGAATTATCAATTATAAAATCCGGAGCATCTTCATCAATTATTATTTTCCCAATAGAGGTATTGACAGATGGTTGTAGCCGATAATAGTATGAGTAGCGTGTAAAAGTTAGCGGCGTTCTAGCACCAATTCCCGCCATTGACTCCTTCCATAAAAAGCTTTTCAATGAAGAATCAGTATCCTTGTAATGCCCTACCCTATCTGCTGTTTGTGCATGAACATCAATAACAGGATAAAATCCTTTATAGCTGTACTCTGCCCTCCATGTTCCCGTATTATCATTCAAATCATAAACATATCCTAAATTAGCAAAAGAGGTGCTAAGCAAATTTTGAAACATAATTGATGCTCCCGGATTAATGTTATAGTTCACTGCATCTACATAAGCTAATCCCCAGCTATGCGGATTAAAGAGATTTAAAGCTCTGTTATATGGCTTAACATCGTGATTATGCTGTTCAATGTTATCTTTACTGACTATCGTTTCTTCTTGCTCTGCAAGGATTTTATGAAATTTTGTTGAATGGTCCTTAACGTTTTCAATTTTTATTTTTTCAATACCCTCCATTTTTGCAATAGCAACTCTGTAACCGTCGCTGTTATAATCTGACCAGCCAATAAAATCACCGCAAGGAGAAATATCCGGTTCATAAGCACCAAAGGATGAAGATATTATTCTAAAAACCTCATTTTCAGTTTTGTCATACATATAAATATCATCAATGCCGGAAAAAGCACCGCTAAACAAAATATTTTCTCCATAATATACCGGGTCGGCAATATTTATATATCCTGAGCTCCACAGGTCATAAGTACTGTTTTCTGACAAATCAAACTCTACAATTCTTTTTCCCTGGTTGTTTTGGACTATCATTACAATTTTCTCACCCGAGCTGTTCCAAGCAGGTGTCATTATAAATTCATCGTTATCCGGAGTTACTCTATGAATTTCTTTGCCGGAATCTATATCTAATACTACTAAATATGACTGATAATCTTCGGTGGTTTCAACAGCTACTACTTTTTTTCCGTCAGGAGATATTGACGGAGCGAAATATCTTGTTTTATCAGTTAATCGCCTTTTTTCTTTTGATTGGATATCAAAAACATGAATTTCAGACCAGTTTCTATGTTCCCATCTCAAGTCATATCTGTATTCAGCCCATACTACCTTGCCTTCGGCATAAGAAAAACTTTTGGGCAAGTACCAACCGGGTGTAAATAAAGTTTCCTCAGTCCCATCAGTTCTAAGCCTAACTATTTTTGGTATATCACTAAGCCCTGTTTTTAAGGCGATAAGCGTATTTTTATCAACAAACTGAACTTGGTTATAGTTTGTATAGTGTTTTTGTAGTTGACTGACAATTATTTTTTCAGAAGGATTTATTTTGCTGTGTTGTTTTTGCCAATGCTCTGTAAGATAGTCAAAATTTGAATGATAGAGTTGTATTTTGTTATGCCCGGTATTATGTTTAATTCCTCTTGAAAAGGGGATTATGGAGTATGGTCTGCGTGCAACGTTTTCAATCACTCCTGCCCATGCGTTTTTACCATATTTTTTTCTTGTTGTAGCCACCATTTGATATCCAAATTCGTAATGATTGGGCACATAATCTTTGTATGATCCAAAAACAGCTTTATCAAAGCTATAGCGTTCTTTTTCAATTATTTGAGCTCTTAGTCCTTTTTCAAAGCCCGGCATTCTTCCTCTTCCACCGTGGGTAATTGCAGTTTCCAAAGCAACAGCATCTCCTTCAAGTAGCCACATCGGCACATATAAACCCAAAACGGCTCCAATTGCTTGTTCTCCGAATAAAAAATATAATAAACGAGTCAGCCCCTGATTCAGTTTATCTATTTGGACAACATGACGAAATTCGTGAACAGCAAGCCGCTCTAGCCAGTCATGCACATCGTTTGTTTGTGGCGGGTTTGTGTACATCTCAATACGACGTGGAGCCCATGCAACAAATCCATTTGAAACGACAGTTTGATTATGAATTATTACAGAAACTTTTGAGGGTTTATGTTCAAGGGTTTTAGAGCCGTAAATATAAGCATGTTCTAAAACATCAGCTACATAAGAAGCATTTTCTTCATATCCTTCGGGAAAAATTATCTGAAAATTATCTGTGTTTATTTGCTTCCATTTAATGCTAAAAGGAGCTTGCCCTGCATCATAGAATTGAGCAGTAGAAAAGAATCCCAAGAAAAAAATTAAAAAAAATAATAAATACTTCTTAAACCTAATCATTAGCTAAAATTATAACGTCCTAAAAATAGTTAATCCGCTTTTTATAAAAATCAGAAAATTTATTCAAAATTAATTAAAATATTATAAAAAATAATAACCGGGCTTTTTTTAAAAAAAATATTAATTTTGCCTTAGGATGGCTCCGTAGTTCAACTGGATAGAATAACAGATTCCGGTTCTGTAGGTTGGGGGTTCGAGTCCCCCCGGAGTCACTTTACAAATTGTTTTCATTTTTTTAATATATCGCACCGGTTTAACAGAATATACGTCAATTAAATGGATAAAGCAGAAAAGATAATTTCCAAATTAGGTTTAAAGCCACATGTTGAAGGTGGATATTTTATTGAAACATATAAAAATCCATATACAATATCGGGTGGGCAACTTGATAAAAATGTTGATGGAGACAGACCATTATCATCTTCCATTTATTATCTTTTAAAATCAGGTCAATATTCACAATTTCATCAATTAAAGTTTGATGAGTTATGGTTTTATCATGATGGTTCTTCGTTACAGATATATTTGATAGATGATAGTGGTAATCTTGAAGAGATTATTCTCGGTCCTGATGTTAGCAAGGGGCAAACTCCGCAATTATTGGTAAAATCCGGCATCATATTGGGTGCGGAAGTAATAGATAAAGATTCATACAGTTTAGTCAGCTGTGTAGTTTCTCCAGCTTTTGATTACAGAGATTTTACGCTCTTTGACAAAGAAGAGCTAATTAAGAAATTCCCTTATCATGAAAAATTAATCAGACGAGTTAATAATTGAGGTAAAGCCAAATCCGTAATTGTTTTTCTCGCCAAACCCGGCATCATATCCTAATTTTATTAACTCTTTCGGACCTTTCAAGTCAAAATCAAAAAGATACCCTTTTGCCATAATGGTTTTGTTACTACTATCTTTAACAGGCACAATTCTTGATTCTACTTTACCGGAGCAATCAAACTTTAATTCTGAAAAATCGCTATTCAAGGCAGAAAAAGAGCCATCTTTGATAGATTTTATCAAAAAAGTATATTTGGCTAGCAGATTTTTTAAGAATAGTGTTTCATATTGTTCATCCTCCGGCGAAAAGAAGTTTGTTTTATTATTAATTTCACCATTATCCGTTATAATAATAGGTGTAACCGTTCTAAATTTCATTGAATCGAGAAACTCAGGTTCCGGGATAATATCCACATCTTTAAACACAATCGTAACTTTATCTTTATCATCTCCAAAGCGCGCTTCTTTATTTAAAAACAAATCGGAAAAATCTTGGCTGTATTTATTGTTAAGAAGAAAAGAAATAAATAATTCAGCCTCAGAATTATTGATAATTATCCTATCCCCGTTCTGCTCATAATCTTTTATATCTAGTCCTGAAAAACAAAAATGGTTAAATTGGTTATAATCATCAAGATAGCCGAGTTTTTCGAGCTTTTTTATAATTTTTTTATCATTAAAGTTTATTATTTTACTAATTGGTTCTGATAATTCAAATAGATAGTCTGAAGGTAGTACAAAAGGAGGATTTCCTTTAAATTCTAGTTTAAATTTTAACCGCATTTTTTATTATTTAATTAAGTTTTTAAGGTTTAAAGATAAAAATAATTACATAAACTGCAAAATACTGTTTAATAAACGAATAAAACCTCTAAAAATTACACTCTTTGGGGAAAAAATTATTTTGATGTGCTGTATTATAATTGAATATTGTTGCCACGAATTGTTACAAAAAAAATTACAATATAAGACATATTAGGGCATGTAAGATAAGAGGATTTCACTGCTTTATAGGTATTTAAAAATTATCAAATATCGGTTCACTTGGGTAGTTTTAAATTAAAACATTAAGACATTAAGGGTAATTAAGAGAAATTAAGAATATTGTAATTAATCTTACTTTTTACTTTCTGCTTTAAAAACTTTCAACTTACATACTCTGTGTAACTCTGTGAAATAACTCTGTGCAACACTGTGGTTAAACGATATAACAAAAATAATTATTAATTTGGATCTTTTAAAAGTTTTTGCAAACATACTAGTAAGCAAGATTAATTTTGATTACATTATTCCCTTTTAGGATTTTTGCGTGAACTTTTTTTTAAAAAAAGTTATTCTGAATAAAAAAATTTATTAAATTTGCACTCCAATTTGAGAGAGAATTAGTTCATAGTTTAGTATATTCCTCCTTAGCTCAGCTGGTTAGAGCATCTGACTGTTAATCAGAGGGTCCTTGGTTCGAGTCCAAGAGGGGGAGCAAATAAAACCGCCCCTTGCAGAAGATTTTTTGTGAGGGGTTTTTTGTTGATTGGCATACATTCTTTGTTTTTTTATTTGTTTCTTATATTTTCTTTTAAAAAAAGTTGTATTTGTAACACAAACTTAGAATCACATCAAAATTAAGTTTTTGCCTGTATTTTAACTAAAAAATCCCTAATTTTGCCAATAAACAATCTATCTTGCTATGATATATAAATATGAGTATCCCAGACCGATGGTAACTGTTGATGCTGTGATATTTGGAGAAAAGGGTGATGGGAGTGTTGAAGTTTTACTTATTGAGCGAAAAAATCCGCCTTATCAAGGTGCCTGGGCACTTCCGGGAGGATTTATAGAGATGGAAGAAACTCTTCATCAAAGCATTATAAGAGAATTAAAGGAGGAAACAGGGATAGAAAACATAGAACTTAAACAATTTTACACGTTTGGAAACCCTGAGCGCGATCCTCGCGGAAGAACTATTACCATTGCATACCTTGCGAAAATAAAAAAAGACTTTATCAAAACTAAAGCAGGCTCGGATGCTAAATCATTAAAATGGTTTAATATCAATGAATTGCCGGAATTAGCTTTTGACCATAACGATATTATTCAAAAAGCTCTAGAAGTGGAAAGTAGAAAGTGGAAAGTACTACATGCTTAATATCAACATATTGTACTTTCTACTTTATAAACTTTATAAACTTTGGACTGAACTCAAATCTCTATTAGAGAAATTATTTTTTACATTCTTTTGAGCATCTCTTTAACGAGATTTTCTGCTCCTTCTCCAACTTGCGCTATTGTTGCATCAAGCATATAGCATGGAGTTGTAAATAGATTATTTTTCTCATCTATTACAACCTCTCCATGTTTGGTTTTTTTGTGAACACCACCTACGGCTTCTATAGCAGAAGCAGCTTCTTCATCCTGACCTATAGTTACCTCAACATTATTACCAAAAACTTTTGCGAGAAGCACGGGAGAAATACAGAGTGCCCCTATCGGCTTACCTACTTCTTTCATTCCTTTTAAAGCTTTTTCGACATCGGGGTTTACACTACAGTCAGCGCCATCAAAGGCAAATGTGCATAAATTTTTTGCTACACCAAAACCCCCGGGAATAATCAAAGCATCGTAAGATGCGGGATCAAAGTCTGAAAGTTTTTTTACTGCTCCTCTGGCTATTCGGGCTGACTCAACCAGCACATTGCGTTTCTCCGGCAATTCTACACCACCCATGTGATTTAAAACATGATATTGATCAATGTCAGGAGCAAAAATCTCATAATTAGCACCATTCTTTGAAATTGAGTACAACGTAAGAGTTGCTTCATGAATCTCTGAGCCATCAAAAACTCCACTTCCAGCTAAAATAACAGCAATTTTTTTCATACTAAAACTATAAATTTTAAATTAAACAATTAATTATAATTATTATCTTCTATAAATTTTATTAGGTTGAGTTCCGTCTAAAAAGTTATAATGTTGAAAGTTCATAAAGTTAGTTTACGGATAAAGAGATACTTGTAAAAATACTGCATTTTTTCTTAATGCGTTTAATATCAGCATATTACAATTTTTACTTTATAAACTTTATACTTTTTATACTCGTCTCAAGGTTGTTTATTAAAACCTTATACTTTTATATCATTTCATTACAAATTTATAAAAATTTAATGAAAATTACTGTTAATGGATAATTTTTATTTTGATATGCTAGCTTATTTTAGTTCTATCTAGTACCATGCAAAACCCGCAAAGGAAATACAATGGGAAGGTCGCAAAAGAACTAAGATAATAACTTTTTTGTCATCATTATTATTTAGAAAATAAATTGCACCGGAAAACTTCACTTAAAAATCCCTCGATATATTTTTGCTTAATACTTAAAAAGCTAATTTTTTAAGACTAAACCTAGAATAAAT
>PWLF01000292.1 GCA_003559475.1 Bacteroidales bacterium | reverse complement strand
CCAATGGCAATACAGAGATAGTGGCGGAGTTTGGAATAATATCGCAGGAGCTAATGATATTGACTATCATCATAATGAGCAGCTTACTGAAACCACTGATTTTAGAAGAGTTGCTTCTAATTTTTGCGGAACTGTTGAATCAAATGTTATCGTGGTAGATGTTTTAGAAGAACTTAACGGTGGACTAATTGAAGAAGATCAAAGCATTTGTCATAATGAAATACCTGAACCTTTTGAGAATGTTGCATTACCAACCGGAGGCGAAGGAGATTGGAGTTATCAATGGCAATATAGAAATGGTGGAGGAGTATGGGCGGATATTGGTGGTGCAAATGATATTGACTATGACCATGGAGAGCCATTAACGGAAACTACTGAATTCAGAAGAGTTGCTTCTAATGATTGTGGACCAATTGAGTCTAATACTATTACTGTTACCGTATTTGATGAATTAATAATTCAAGTTACCGGAACCGACCCATCTACACCATCCGAAAATGACGGAGAAATTCAGGTTGAAATAATTCAAGAAACTGTTGCAAACTATGATTACTACTTATATAAGTGGGATATCAGTGATGCAGAATGGCAAATATATGACAGTGAAGAAGATACTCCAAACAACATTCATATATTTGAAAATATTGAAATGGGAGAATATAGAGTTGAAGTTATTGATAATAATGATTGTACTGCTGAAGATTTTATAGACTTCTTAACAATTAATTTTTCAATAGAATCAACTAATGTAAAATGTTATGGTTATTGCGACGGCACCATTACATTAGAATTTATTGAAGGGGTAACCGAAATATCAAGTATTGAATGGTTAAAAAATGATAACCCTTATGACATGACGCCACATATTGATCCTATTGAAGATTATCATTATATAAATCTATGCCCAGGAAGTTATGAAGTTATAATTGAAGATTCTTTTGGCTACATTTACATGGATTCTACAACAATATATGAGCCAAATCAACTTTTAATTCAAATAACCGAAACAGCACCTAGCGGTTCAGCAGAAACTGATGGAGAAATAGAGGTTGAGATAATTCAAGAGACTTCTCCTGATTATGATTATCTGCTTTATAGGTGGGATGATAATATGCCGGGATGGATTCTAGAACAAAGTTATACCAGTACCCCAAATACAATTCACACATTCCAAAACTTAGGAATTGGTGAATACATGGTAGCCGTAATTGATGATAACGGTTGTGTTGCAGTAAAGGGTAGTTCTCTATACTCTCTTTTAATATCTCTTGAATCAACTGATGCCTCATGTTATGACTATTGCGATGGAACTATAACTTTAGAAATTATTGATGGCGAAGATGATATTTCAAGCATTGACTGGTTTAAAAATGGGAACCCATATGATATGACACCACATATAGACCCCGAAGAAGAATACCATTATATAGATTTATGCCCGGGATTTTATGAAGTGATAGTTGAAGACATTTACGGAAATGATGTATCAGAATCAATAACTATATCAGAACCTGAGGAAATTGTTTTAAACATAATTGCAACTGACCCTACTGCACATGATGTGGAAGATGGCTCAATAATTGTAGAAATTTTAACAGCACCAGGTGAAGCATTTCCTGATTTTACTTATAACTTATTTATTTGGGATGAGGATATTTCGGATTGGATACTACATGATACTGAAATAAGTTCCGAATTTAATCATGAATTTGATAATTTAGGTATTGGAGATTACTTAATTGAAGTTATTGACAGTAATGATTGTAGAGCTGAAGAAGATGCATCACTATCAGCACTGTTTCTAGAGATTTCTGCAACCGAAGTTACATGTTATGGAGATTGTGATGGCACAATTACTCTGACAATAACCGGGAAAGATTATGAAAGTATAGAATGGTTTAAAGATGGAGATAATTATGATATGGTTCCTCATATTGACCCTATTGAAGAAGATTATCATTATATAGATTTATGCCCGGGATTTTATGAAGTTACTGTAACAGACCATGATGATAATGAAGCCAGCGCATCGATAACCGTAGCAGAACCTGATGAAATAGTTATTGATGATTCATCTATATTATATACAGACACTATTTGTTATGGTACTGATGATGGAGAAATCTCAATTGAAGCAACTGGAGGAACAGGAGACTTAGAATATACTCTTTATAGAAACGGTAGCCAATATGGAGACTCTCAAATTAACGACGGGACTTTCACAGATTTACCACCCGGCACCTACTATATTGAAATAACAGATGAAAATAATTGTGGACCAACCATATCAGAAGAGTTTATTATTGAAGAGTTGGATGACCTGCATCCGGGCGAAGATGAAATTATTTGCTACGGAGACACTATCCAAATTGGACCTGAAGAAGGTGTTGATGGCATGATATATCATTGGACTAGTAATCCGGGGGGTGCATACATATCTGATCCAAATACACTTAATCCTTTTGTATCTCCTGAAGCAACAACAGATTTTATATTAACTGAAGAGCATCCTGTTTTAGGTTGCTTTAACTCAGCAACTATAACTGTTGAGGTTCAAGGAGAATATAATGCTCCTGACACCATTAATATATGTCAAGGAGATACCATTATTATTGGTAAAGATAGCATTCCTAATCATGAATACTTATGGGAACCTGTTGACTCGACAAGTTCATACATAACAGTTAACCCTGATGAGAATACAAAATATACACTTTACGAATTCATTCCCGGAACATCAGGTGTAGAAGGAGATTTATGCCATAATATTTATGAATTTATAGTAATTGTTAATCCTCTACCAAAAGCCGATGCCGGCGAGAATATTGAAATATGCTTAGGCGACACAATACAAATTGGAGGAGATTATTCTTATGCTATGCCTGCGAATGAATTTCAGTGGACAAGCGAACCTGAGGATTCATCAATAAGTGATGCTAATACATCAAACCCATTTGTAAGTCCTACAGTAACTACAACTTATACTTTTAGAGAAACTTATATTGAAACAGGATGCTATAAAACTAATACTGTTGTAGTCACAGTTTATCCTGATGAAGAAATAACAGCAAATAATCATGGACCATATTGTGAAGGGGGAAGCATAGAGCTATTCGCAGAGCCTGACGGTATGTTTTATTATAGCTGGGAAGGTCCTGATGGGTGGATGTCTGCTCAACAAAATCCTGTAAGAGAAAATGCTACAATAGAAATGGCAGGAACATATATTCTTAAAACAGAACGTGAATTTGGGGCAAACAATCTCTTATGTAGTTTTGAAAGAGAAACAAATGTTTAAATTAATGAAGGGCCAAAGCCTGAAGGAGATTCTTTTGTTAGCAGTGACTATGCATTCTGTTCTCTTGATGAAATAACAGAGCCAATATCTATAGGGAAAGATTCTGTTGATGGTTATAGTTATTACTGGGAATCAGAACCTTTAGATGAAACACTGGATAGTGAAGCAGCAAATCCTTATGTAAATCCGGAAGAAACAACCAAGTACATATTACAAATAACTGATGAGTCAACAGGTTGTATGGCATACGATTCTGTTATAGTTTTTATATCAGATCTTCATCTAACACAAGACGATAACCCATTAATATGTGAATACGAAGATGAAGTAATAATGGGAGTTCATATAAATATATTAGGTGGGGTTCAACCATACCGTTATTATTGGACTGATTTCGATGGAAATACCGTCTCGAGAAGTAGAAATCCGGGATTTACAAGACCGTTAGACCCTTATTACATATTCACTGTGGTTGACAGTTTAGGATGTTATGCTACAGATCATGTATTTATTAATGATATTCCAACGCCAAGAGTTGAACTTGAAGTTGATCCGTCTAATTATCCAATGTACTATGAGACACTAACTTTTACAGCTATTCCTGACAATTATCATAATTATGAGTTTTTTGTTGATGACGTTAGTGTTCAAAGTGGAGAAAACAATGTGTTTATAACTGATGATATTGAAAATGAGCAACAAGTTAAAGTTGTTACAACATATCATAGTTGTACAGACACATCAAACGTTATAACAATATTTATAACAAAAATTCATCAAATTGAGTTACCTAATGCTTTTATTCCTGACAGCGAATTTAGGGAAAACCGAAAGTTTGGAGAATATATAGTATATAAGGATGAATTATTCCACCGTGAAGATTTAGATATCAGAATTCATATGAAAGTATTCAGTCGTTGGGGACAAAAAATTTATGAGGGTAATAGCCCATGGGGAGGAGATTTTAGAGGTAGCGGAAATATTGTCACTCCTGGCACATATTATTATGTAGCAACTATTTACGACTCTGAAAACAATTCTGCTGAGCTAAAAGGAGCTGTAACAGTTATTGTAAGAGAATAAGAAAATTTATTTTATTTATATTTTAATAATAAATTGATAAAACAAACAATTTTAAACAAAAATACGTAATACTATAAAAAACAGAAGAATAATTTAATAATTAAAAACCTAAAAAGCTGAAAAATAGCTTTTAATTATATTTAATACTAATGAAAAAAAGAGTTGTCATATTGTTTGGAGCATTGTTTGTAGCATCACTTTTAGTTGGTCAAGATAGAACAAGACAAAGGATAGATGCAGGAGATGATTTTTTTGAGAATAGCCAATACAGTGAAGCAATTGAAATATATAAAAGAGTTTTTAGTCGTGATGATAGCAGAACTATCAAGCAAGAAGTTGCTTTCAAAATTGGCAATTCATATAGAAAGCTTCTAAATTACAACAAAGCAAAAACATGGTATTCAACATCTATGAATTTAGGTTATGATAATCCTGAGATTTATCTATACATAAGTGAGGTAACACTTGGGCTTGAAGAATTTGATACAGCTATTGACTTTGCTGAAAGATTTTTAGAGTATGAGCCGGAAAATGTAAGAGGTTTAAAAATGCTTGAATCCGCAAAATATTCAAAAGAGCATTATTATACCAAAACAATATTTGAGGTTTCTTTTGAAGAGTCTTTAAGTAGTGATGCTGAAGAATGGGGTATCGCTTATTTAGAGAACTATATTATTTTTCATGATGATCCAGAAAAATTCGACAAACAATTTGATATTGAATTAAGCCTTTATAGAAATAATATAATGTATTGGGCTAGAAGGTCTGAAACTCCAAAAGAAAGGATAGTTTTTTCTTCTACAAGACCAGCAGAAGCGGGCACAGCTGTCCAAACCGGATATTCAAACATATATCAGTCAATGTTTAGTCGCCAAGAAGACAAATGGGGTACTCCTACTCCACTAAGAGGAGGTATTAATTCGCCATACTATGAGGGTTTTGTGTCTTATGATAAAAATAACAGAGTAGGGTATTTTATGAACTGTGGCGGTTTTGATGGAAGGAGAGAAACTTGCGACATCTACGTTTCTGAATATGATCAACAAACAGATATTTGGGGACAAGCAATATTATTTGAATACAATTCAGACAAGTACAATATCGGGTATCCTTCAATAAATGATGATGGAACAGTTCTTTATTTTGCCTCAGACAATCCTGAAGGACACGGAGAATACGACCTTTACAAAATTTTAAAAAATGATGATAATGAGTGGGGCGAACCTAAAAACCTCGGGCCTACCATAAATACTGAGTTTAATGATGCCTATCCTTATATTGCAGGAGATGTTTTATATTTTTCATCATTCGGGCATCCCGGGATGGGCGGATTTGATATATTTTACTCCATAATTGATGAAAACGGCAACTATTCGGAACCTCAAAATATGGGAGCTCCAATTAACAGTAGCGCAGATGACTTTGGTTTTGTTATCTATGAAGATTATTCGAGAGGTTTTTTTAGTTCAAACCGACCGGGGGGATCTGGAAGCGATGATATTTATTCTTTTAATGTAATATCCAGAGATGTCACATTAAAAGGGCTTGTATCAGATGGTGTTACAAACAAACCCATCAAAAATTTCGAATTTTTTATAATTGGAGGGGATGGTTCTTTTTATACTGTAAAAACTGATAATATTGGAGAATATGAACTTCCAAATTTAAATTCAAGCGTAAACTATGAAGTAGAAGCCTACCATCAAGATTATGACAGCTTTAGTGAAAAGATATCCGTTGAAGACCAGCTAATATTGAGTCAATTTGAAGTTGTCACTGACTATAATTTTGATATAAAATTATTTCCTGAAGGTCATATTTTTGAAGATAAAGATCAAAAAAAAGACATAATAGAAGAGGATTACGAGCTTGAATATATTGAAGAAGAACCTGTTGATGAAGATTTACCAATTTTTGTAGATAAAGAAACTTATGATAAAAAACCTACAAGACCATCATTAGATATTAAAGATTTTGATTTGCCATTAATCCATTTTGACTTTGCAAAGAATGATTTAAAACCTTATGCAAAAAAACAACTTGACTCTGTAGTTGAATATTTAAACAACAATCAACATAAAGGGGTTGTTATACATGGGCATACCGATATAGTTGCAGGTCATTTAATCAATTTCTTTCTTTCTCAAAAAAGAGCACACAATGTAAAAAATTACCTTGTAGAAAATGGAATTGACAGCAACCGGCTTTATGCTATCGGGCACGGAAAGATGGAACTAGCTATACCAAATGCACAAACTGATGAGGAACATAGGTTTAACAGAAGGGCAAATTTTGAACCGAAAGATATTAGTAGATTTAACACTTTTATAAGTAATGCTCCAAAACATAGTTTCAGATACCTTAACTCTATTACAAAAGATGTTTTCTTTGCAAGCGGTGTTGAATTTATGGTGCAATTTGCTGCTACTAAAAATCCCGTTCATCCAAATTATTACAGTAAAATAATAGAAGAGTTCCCGGAGTTTAATATAATTTATTATTACGATAAAGACCAATTTCACAGATATTTAGTCGGCAGTTTTGATAGTTTTAATATTGCTTACGAAACACTAAGAAAATTAAGGACATTAGGCTATGATACGTATATTGTTGCATTTGACAACGGTGAAAGAATAAGCGTTAGTTTAGCTCAATCACTAACAGACTCAATGTAAACAAACTTTTACTTAGTCTAAATTATTAAAAATAATTATTAAAAAAATATAGCCATGAAAAAATTATTATTATATGTGACAGTACTCTTTATATCGAGTTACTCACAAGTTTTGGCTCAAACAGATGCTCATTTCAGTCAGTATATGTTCAACGAAAATACTTTTAACCCTGCAGCAATTGATATTTCAAATACTTTAAATGCAAATATGCTGGCTAGACAACAATGGGTTGGATTTGATAATGCTCCATCGACGCAAATAGTTAATGCAAGCACATACTTGCAGGATATATATGGAGGAGTTGGTCTTAATATAATTAATGATAAATTAGGTTACGAGAATTTTCTCACAGCAAGAGCTTTTTATGCTTATCCAGTTCAAACAGGAGCAATATCAACACTTACATTTGGATTAGGTGCAGGAATTATAAACAGAACATTAGATGGGACAAATCTTGATTACCCAACTGATTATATAGGCGTGACAGACCCTCTTGCATTTTATG
>PWLF01000165.1 GCA_003559475.1 Bacteroidales bacterium | reverse complement strand
GGTATAAATCCTTATAATGGTGAAAAAATTAATTTGCCGAAATCGCAAAATAAAACAAATCGTAAATAAATCAAATCCTAAATCACCAATAAGAGTTATTTTTTTTATTTGTGAATAAAATTTAAAATATTTATATAAATATATAATATGTTTTATTATTTTTGATTTTTTTAAATTTAATAGTTTATGAAGTTTAATAATTATAAGGTTAGAAGAAATATTATCGCATTAGCATGTTTGCTTTTTTTATCTGTAAACACTGTTAAATCAACAAATTTTGATTCATTATATGATGATGTTTTGTTAAATACTCAGTATCCTGATACCTTAAACAAACGAGGTCTTATGTGGGTAGCGGGCGGACATGCTGCAATTTTTGTCGGAGGGTGGTATTATTTAAATCATGTTTGGTATAAAGACAGACCTCGCGTTCCATTTCATTTTTATAATGATAATGCAGGTTATTTGCAAATGGATAAATTTGGACATGCGACAACGGCTTATGTTGAAAGTAATATGAGCTACTATAGCTTGAGAAAAGTCGGGGTGTCTCCTAAAAATGCACTGATTGTAGGTGGTTTAATGGGTTTTTTGATGCAATTGCCAATAGAGATTGCTGATGGCTTAAATGAGGGATACGGTTTCTCATGGGGTGACGTTGGAGCAAATACTTTTGGTAGTGCTTTAATGGCTAGCCAGCAGTACTTTTTTGATGACCAAATTGTGCTAATGAAGTTTTCATACCAGCATTCTGAATATGCTGAAATATCTAATGGCTATCTGGGTAATAACCAATTTGAAGGGCTTTCAGCCGACTATAATGGTCATACATACTGGTTTTCTGGAAATTTTAATAGACTAACAAGAACTGAATTTTTACCTGATTGGGTAAATATAGCTGTAGGATATAGCGCAGGAGGAATGTTCGGAGAGTTTGAGAATATTACAGAGTATAAGGGCGTTCCTATTCCTGAAACTGAAAGGTATAGACAATTCTTTTTGTCTTTAGATGTGGATTGGACAAGAATTCCTACAAATTCTACGTTTATGGAAGTCCTTTATAGAGGATTAAACATATTAAAAGTGCCATTTCCGGCTATTCAGTATAATTCAAAAGGTGAATTCCATGGGCATTGGCTTTATTTCTAAATAATTTTTATAATGGGTATTAGGGTAATATTTATTTTTATATTAGTTCTGTTTTTTAATAATGCTTATTCTGAAGATAAAGAGTTTCTTTATTTTAAACAGACCAATACTTTAAAGCCTTTTTTAAGCGAGATAAGAAACCCACTGATTAAAGCTGAAGTTGGTTTTTTGAATAAACTCGATAATAGCTATTTTGTTGAAGATTTTACTCATAGACCTTTCGTTGAATCTAACCTGGGAGTTATTATCCCTTTGTTTGGTTATACTAACAAATCAAGTCACTTTCATTTTGTTTCGGGAGGAATTATTGGTAATAATGTCTTAGTTGACCTTTTCGGACCTCCCACAGCGGCAGTTATTAATACTGATTATTTTTTTGGTATTAGAACAGGAGCAATTAAATACTATGATAATAAGTATATTCGTAATGCAGGATTTATTTTTGTTCCGTTCTTTCATGAAAGTGCACATATTGGAGATGAATTCGCTTTACATGGCTATCAAACAGTACCTGATTTTAAAAGAATAAATTTGTCATACGAAACCTGGGAATTAGTCGCTGTTATTAATGATCCCGACACCATAAGATCTAACTTATTGTCTTTTAAAACGGGAGTACAGGGTTTGTGGAATATAAAAGATGGTTATTATTTTGCCGATTCTCTTGAGGTTCAAGGTGCTTATATTCCTGATAGTGAAAATATATTTGAGTTTTTTGCTCAGCTTAATTATCAAAGAACAGATGGCTTCTTTTGTTCCGAAAAATGGATGAATATATTCTCTTTAGAAGTTAGAAATAGAGCAAGATTAAGCTATAATATTGATATTCCCGAAATTAGAACATGGAATTATAATCTATACTTTGGGTGGACATATAACTCTAATAGATTCGGTAAAAATCCCGGAGTTTTTCTTAGATATTATAATGGAGTTATACCTCATGGGCAATTTAGAAATACTGATGGATTCCGCTTTGTGGGAATTAGCTTAGTTTATTATTAAAACAAAAAAAAGCTAACTTTACTAGAATAATAATAAACTAATATTAATCTACCTCCTTTCCCTTTGTCTGCGTCTCATTTCACGAAATAGCTTTCTGTTAAACTCTTTTTCTGCCTCGTATAATATTGCAACTTTCTTTACCGGCAATATCTCAAGATATTTTTCATGATATTTCCTTTTAAGTTCAGCTGTTTTTTCAATTTTGCGTATTTCGTTTTCAGCAAACTCAGCTGCTTCTTTTTCCGACAACTCTGCAATGTCTATATCTTGCATTTTATAACGCCATTTTTCCTTTCGAAGCTCGTTTAACTCATCATGGTATTCATTATAAACAGGCCAGAATTTTTGTGCCTCTTCTGTTGACAAAGAAAGCCTTTCTGTTAAGTAAGCAATTCGCATGGAACGGATTTTTTCTTTGTATTCTTCACTATGATGCCTCCCTGCCTGCGGAGGTTGAGCAATTAAAGAAAAAGAACTTAACGTTAATATTATTGCAAAAGCTTTAATAAATAGTTTTGTTTTCATTTTTTTGATTATTAGTTAAATAATTCTTTAGTTTTTTTGTAAATCAATTATTATTGTTAAAAACATAATGATTTGAATTAGTTGCAGATATTTCTTCAAATGAATAATAATATGTGTCCATATAATCAATTAAATATTCCATAAATGCATCGTCAGATATCTTATCAATATATTCATTTTTAAATAAATATTCAGAAGACTCAAAGTAGTCATTTTCCTCTAAATCAACTATATCAAAATATGATATCTCATCATTTTCTATCAGGTATGTAAAATAAAATTCAATCAACTCATCATTGGCGTCTGCAAATATGTTAGTATCATCTTTTTGAAGCATTATAAAAGAATAAAACCCAAGTGTAATTATTATAGCTATAGAAGCTGCATAAGCCAATATCTTACGTGTCCTCAGAGGAATTATTTTTGATGACTTTTCTGAAGTGATATTATCTTTAATGTTTTTATTTAATTCTTGAAAATAATTTTCCGGAACTTCAAAAGGATTCTGTTTTGAAAATTTTGATAGTTCTGGAGCATTCTCTTTTATTTCCTTTTTAATAATATCGTCATTTTCTTTTTTCATTGATAAAATATATTGTTTTTTTAAATTTGTTTTTGTTTATATTAGATTAAAAAAAAATACAATTGTTTAATCGTTTTTCAAAAAATCTTCAACTTTTTTTGCTGCAATATGATAAGATGCTTTTAAAGCACCTGTTGAAGTATTCATTATTTGCGAAATATCCTCATATTTCATCTCATCAAAATATCTTAAATTAAAAACAATTCTTTGTTTTTCCGGTAATGTTAAAATTGCTTTTTGTAATTTTTTTTGTATTTCATCTCCTTTAAAAAAATTATCTGTTTCTAATTTGTTTGATAGTTCATTTTCTACATCAGCAAAAGGAACTAAAAATCTTTTTCTTTTATTTTTCAGAAAAGAAATAGCTTCATTCGTAGCTATCCGGTACAGCCATGTGTATAATTTTGATTCTCCTCTAAAACTATTTAAATTTTTCCAGACTTTAATAAATACATTTTGTACAGTATCATTGGCATCTTCATGGTCAATCAAGATTCTGCGTACGTGCCAATAAATACTTTCCTGATACTTATCAATAATGATATTGAAAGTCTTTTCAGGATTCTCTCCCGACTTAAACATATCAACTAATACCTTATCATCCGGATATTTATTCATATCAGATTAGGATATATTTTGGATGTAAAAAAATATTCACCCTTTAGTGCGGAAATTCTATATAACCAAAAGCTTCTCTTTTCTTTTAATAACTTTTTTAGCAGCTATAACTATGCTATTTCTGTCAAGACCGAATTCTTTCATTAACTCATCCGGTTTTCCGCTTTTACCGAATTTGTTATTTACACCAACCATCTCAATAGGTTTTGGTGTGTTTTGAGAAAGTACTCCGGCTATGCTTTCTCCCATCCCTCCATTAATTTGATGCTCTTCAGCAGTAACAACACAGCCTGTCTTATTAACTGAATGTATGACAGCTTCTGTATCTAAAGGTTTAATTGTGTGAATATTTATTATTTCAGCAGTTATTCCAACTTCGTTTAATATTTTAGCAGCTTCTAAAGACTCCCAGACAAGATGACCTGTAGAAAAAATTGTAACATCATTTCCCTCGGTAAGTTTTAAAGCTTTACCAATTTCAAATTTTTGATTCTCAGGAGTAAAATTAGGAACTTTTGGTCTTCCAAAGCGCAAATACACAGGAGATTCATAATCAGCAATAGCTATTGTTGCCGCTTTTGTTTGATTAAAGTCGCATGTATTTATAACCGTCATGTTAGGAAGCATTTTCATCATTCCAATATCTTCCAGTATTTGATGAGTAGCACCATCTTCTCCTAATGTAATTCCAGCATGAGAAGCGCAAATTTTTACATCCTTATTTGAATATGCTATGCTTTGTCTTATTTGATCATAAACCCGACCTGTTGCAAAATTTGCAAATGTTCCTGCTATTGGTATTTTCCCTCCAATTGTTAGCCCTGCTGATATGCACATCATATTTGCTTCAGCAATGCCAACTTGAAAAAATCTTTCAGGAAATTCATTTTTAAATGCATCCATTTTTAAAGAACCTGTCAAATCAGCACATAATGCAACTACATTATTGTTTGTTTTTCCAAGTTCAAGCAGCCCTTCTCCAAAACCTGACCTTGTGTCTTTCTTGCCTTTACATGTATAATTATCCATTTAAATAAATTTGTGTTAATAAATTTCGTTTAGTATATTAACGAATTATCTTAATCTAATATTCGTTGTAACTCCTGATTCTATTCTAAAATGTTGTTCAACTGAAAAATGAGTTTGTGAAGATGCTCTTGACCTGAAAACAATATAATAATCTCCGGGCATCATGCTAAGTGACTCATTTCTTATGTTATCTTTAAATCGGTAAATTAATTCAACTTCTCCATTTTCATTAATTTTCAATATTGAAGCATATCCGCTTGATGGTAATCTTACTGAAGCTACGCCTGGTTGGGGAATCTCAACGGTAGTTACATGATCTTGTTCTACTTCAATATTATCAACATTGATTCTGGGTAGCGAATGTATCTCAAGGTCATAATTCCCTGTTAAATATTTTTCTTTTTCTCCTGTGTGTTGTACATTCAAAGTTTCCATACTGCCTGATTTTCTTACTATCACAGGATAGTTGGCAGTTGCTCTACCCCCGAAAACTACTTCAATGCCTCCTTGTGGAGTGTCTGCAGCTATGGTATTATGCTTTCCCGGTGCCAATACAATATTATTTTTTCTGACCGGTGGAATGGTATGCACAACCATATCATAAGTTTTCGCTACATCAAGAAAATATAGCGTATCGGGAAATCCTCTGTGGTTTAGAGTATGTACTATCTGATCTTCTATATTCCCTGTATTTGAATTATAAAAGGTTATAGGAATATTGGTTTCTGTCGGGTTTCCTTTTTTATCAAGTAAATTAACTTGTGAAGAAGTAGCTTCAAGTGCCTGGCTAATTATTATTCTCAAACTTGATATAAATTGAGCTTCTGTATCAGCATGAAAATAAGTGCCGACACAATCAAACTCTTCAGCAAAATCTTTGCCTACACCAATAACAAAAGGGCGTAAAAATATACCTTTTTTTTGTAGTTTTTGTGAAACTTCGCAGGGGTCACCTCCGCATTTTTCCTTTCCATCTGTCAACAAAATGATAATATTTCTGCAGTTATCACATGGCGGAAAATCGTTTGCCGACTCCTCCAATGTGCGTGCTATTGGCGTTGTTCCTCTTGGCGTTATTCCATCTATTGTGCGTCGTATTCTCCATGCATTATCAGGCCCAAATGGAACCTCCAAAGCTGTGTCAGTGCAATCCTGTGGGGGAAATCTTGACTGATGACCAAATACTCGTAAAGCCATTTGAACATTAGGCACTCTTTCAAGACTATCTACAAGCTCTGTAAGCAATCTTTTTGCAATATTTATACGGGTATCATTCTCCCACATAGCAAACATACTACCTGATGCATCAAAAACAAACAAAATCCGGTTAAGAGGTAAGTCCTCATCTTCATTGTTTTGGCTTATTAATTCTGTGGATGTTAACCCTGTGAGAAAAACAAAACATAATAGTTTAATTATCCAATTTTTCACAATCGTTATTTTTTTATAAATAGTTATTTTAATAATTTTATCATTATGCGTATTTATAATATACGTACTTGACAACCTTTTTGTTAATAATCGCCTAAAGTTTCCTCAAAGCAACTTATTGCTTTTTCAAACTGTTCTTCATTTGGAGCTTTTCCATGCCACTCATGTTTCCCCATCATAAAATCAACACCATAACCCATATCTGTTTTCATAACGATTACAACAGGTTTTTTCTTATTTGTTGATTCAATTGCTTTTGGTATTACATTAATAATATCTTCAAAATCATTACCATCCATTTCTAAAACTAACCAACCAAAAGCTTCCCATTTGGCTCTTAAGTCACCTAACGAGACAACATCATCACAAGAACCGTCAATTTGTTGATTATTATAATCAATTATTCCGATTAAATTATCTACATTATTTGCAGCGGCATACATTGCTGCCTCCCATATTTGCCCCTCCTGAAGTTCTCCGTCACCCATTAAACAATATACAAGATGAGGGTCATTATTTAACTTTTTAGATAATGAAGCGCCTATGGCAACACTTAATCCTTGCCCCAAAGAACCAGATGCAACTCTTACCCCGGGAAGATTATATTCCGTTGAAGGATGACCCTGAAGACGAGATTCTATTTTCCTGAATGTTGATAACTCTTTAACAGGAAAATATCCTTTGCGAGCTAATGTGCTATACCAAACAGCCGATAAATGACCGTTTGAAAGGAAGAAAAGGTCTTCTCCTATACCATCCATCTTGAATTTTGAAGGATTAGCTCTTAAAAACTTAAAATAAAGTGCAGTAAAAAAATCGGCACAGCCTAAAGCTCCTCCCGGATGACCCGATTGAGCCCCATATACCATCCTTAAAATATCTCTGCGTATTTGCGTTGATGTTCGCTTTAATTCTTTTATCTCTGACATAGTTTGTTTTTATATAATTATTAAACAAGCAAAAATATAAAAAAACATATTTGTTAGTTTGATTTTAAATATTTTTTATTAACAATTGATTTTTATAATTGAGATTATTATCTTTGTAATCTTTATGATATGATAATGCAATTTTAAAACATTGTTATCGTTAATAAAAATAGTAAAAAAAGGTGTTATTATGAGTAAAAGCATTTTTTTCAAAACAATAGTTGTTTTTATGTTTTTGGTATTTTTATCAAAAGTTGTAATTTATTCCCAGTTTTATAATCCAAGTACCGATAATGGCTTATTTTCGGGATATAATAATATCAATACCAATGTAAATTTCAGTACCGGCTTTTCGACCGGCTTTGGTGGAAGTTCTCTCTTTTCTCAAAGTATTGCGCCGACTTTGAACTGGCAAACTTCAGAAAATTTTATAGTAGAAGCAGGAACCTCTTTTACATCATATTCTTTTAGTGGAAGTCAATCCGGACAAATGTCATTAAATCCGGCGTTTTCTAATAATACCTTTAATAATAACTTTTATGGTAATGTAACCTACGCTTTCGGACATTATAAGGTAAACGAAAACTTAACAATTAGCGGAGGAACATACTTCGAATCATCAAATTTTAATCCCGATATGAATCCGCAGGCATTTAATATGAATGCTAAAGGAATGATACTGGGATTTGATTATCAATTAAATAATAATGCCAGTATAGGCGCTGAATTTAATTTGCGCTCAGGTCAATCAATGTATAACGCTTTCAACCCATACTCAAGTTCTCCTTTTAATACTCATAGCCCATATAATAATATGAGAAATTGGTAGTTGAATGTTGCCCTAATCTTTATTAAACCCACCCTTTTGCTTTTTTGTTTTTCTTTTATAATTTTGCTTTTTTATTATTTTTAAATTTAATGTATTAGAAATATTAATAATATGGAATATAAAATATATGCCGGAGGAGATTTTGTAAAGAGTGATTCGGAAATTAGTGTAAAAAACCCATACAATAATAAAGTCGTTGCTAAGACTTGGCTTGCAGATAATAGTATTTTGGAAAACTCAATTAAAAAGGCTTTATCTGTAAAAGATGAATGTGCTAAAATACCTTCATATAAAAAATTCAATATACTTAAAGAAATCTCTGCTGAGATAATAAAACGAGAGAATGAGTTTGCCGAAATAATCGCTTCTGAAGCAGCAAAACCGTTGAAATACGCTTTAGGAGAAGTTAGAAGGGCAGCTCAGACTTTCAGTGTTGCAGCTGAAGAGGCAAAAAGGGTACCTCGGGAATATATTGGATTAGATTGGACTGCAGATGCAGAAAAGAAAGAAGGTTTTTTGAAATATTTTCCCGTTGGAGTTATTGCAGGGATTAGCCCTTTTAATTTTCCTTTAAATTTAGCTGTTCATAAAATTGCTCCTGCAATTGCAGCCGGTTGCCCGATTATATTAAAACCCGCTACTTCAACTCCTTTAGCTACACTTAAATTAGCACAAATAATTGATAAACTGCCTCTTCCTAAAGGAGCTATCTCGGTTTTGCCTATGGATAGAAAAACAGGAAATAAGTTAGTTGCCGATGAACGTTTTAAACTACTTACTTTTACCGGCTCTCCTGAAGTAGGCTGGAAAATGAAATCAAATGCAGGAAAGAAAAAAGTCGTTCTTGAACTAGGAGGTAATGCAGGAACAATAATTTCTGAATCAGCTGATATTGAAAATGCCATAAATCAATCTGTTACCGGAGGCTTCGCTTATCAAGGACAAGTCTGTATTCACTCTCAAAGGTTTTTTGTAAAAGACTCTGTTTTTGATGTTTTTGTTAATGGAATGGTTGAAAAAACTAAAAAATTAGCTTATGGAGACCCCTTGTCTGATAAAACGGAAATCACGTCTATGATTGATGAACAAAATGCAGAAAGAGTAGAGGAGTGGGTTAATGAAGCAAAAGCAGAAGGTGCTGAAATCCTTTGTGGTGGTAAAAGAAATGGTAGTTATTATGAGCCAACTATTTTAATTAATACTAAACCCGGAATGAAAGTAAATAAATTAGAAATTTTCGGACCTGTTATTACAATAGAACCATATAATGATTTTATATCTGCCGTTAATTCTGTCAATAATAGCGATTTTGGACTTCAAACATCTGTTTTTACAAATAGTATCTCGGAAATGGATTATGCTTTTGAAAATATTGAATCAGGAAGCGTTATAATAAACAGTGCTACTATTTTTAGAATGGACCACATGCCTTATGGAGGTGTTAAGGATTCAGGAACAGGCAGAGAAGGAGTGAAGTATGCTATTCATGATATGATGGAACCTAAACTATTAGTCAAAAATTTTTAGAAGAATAGATCTTTGTTATTGCTAATCTAACAGGAATAAGACTTATAATCCATGTTATTTGAGCTACAATACAAAAAACAGTAAGGATTGGAGGCAAATAAATTGCCGAAAGGGAAATAGCTAATCCAATATTGTTCAAACCTGAACTTATTGAATAATTAACTCTATTAGAATAACTTTGTTTTGGGATAATAAACCATCCAAAAGTATATAATCCCAAAAACAGGACTAAAGATATAATTCCAAAAATTAATACGGAATCAGGATTGTCAAATACAAACTGCTTATTACCGGAAATAGCAAGCAACATTATCATTGAAACACAAAAAACGGTTATTAAAGATAAGTTGTTATTTATTAAAGTATTTATTTTTTCATTTTTTCTAAATGGAAGATGTAACATAAAAGGCAGGATAATTGCAAAAAATAGTGTGATAAAAAGCTTTTGGGGGTGTACGTCTGATACATTATCAGAAAATAAAGGAATAAACAAAGGTATTGTAATTACCGATATTATACTGCTTAATATCAATATCAACAAACTAAGGTTTATGTTTTTTGTCAATAAAGCTGTTACAGGCGGAGCAGCAACAGCAGAAGGAATTATTAGTAAAAAAAACAAAGCGAATGCATAAAATTCTGAAATAAAGCTTATTAAATAGTAGGATATTAGCGGTATGATAATAAATCTTAGAAAGGTAAATATTATTGCTTTTCTTGAATTATTAAATATTATTTCTTTATTAAATTTAAATCTGAATGAGGAAGCAAAGATTATTGTAAAAAGTAGTAACAGTATAAAGTATGGTGCATAATCACCGGGATAAGGAATAATTAATCCTATTATTCCTGCAAGAAGCAATATAAAACTAAAATATTTACCGGCAAAGCGTTTCATTATACTGTATCATAATTTTAGAGCAAAGCTAATAAATATTTCAAAGAATTATTAAAAGAATAATAAAGTAGCTATACTGAAATAAATTAATAATCCTGTAACATCAACAAGAGTTGTGATAGCCGGACTTGCGACAACTGCCGGGTCACCTCCTAATCTCCTTACCAAAAGTGGTAAACTTGCTCCAATTAAAGTTGATGATATTACTTGCAAACTTAAAGCAATTGAAATCCCAATACCTATAAAAGCCAATGTAAGATCTCCGGGTAATTGAATATTCCACAGTGTAGATAATAACAAAACTTTTCCGAATGTAATAAGTCCAATAACACCGGCTAATAATACGCTTATCTTTGCTTCTTTAAATAATATTTTTAGCCATTGTTTAACCTTGATTTGACCTAATGCCATAGCTCTGATAACAACTGTTGCCGCCTGACTGCCGGTATTTCCCCCTGTATCCGCTACCATTGGCATATAAAGAGCTAAAATAACTAATGATTCGATAGCTGCTTCAAACCTATGTATAACCATCCCTGTTAATAATCCTAATATAGAAAGAGAAGCAAGCCAAACTACGCGCTTTTTAAAATGTTTAATTGGTTTTGTGTCAATATAACTAATTTCTTCTTCTATTGTTGTATCATGCAATATACCCATAAATTTTTCCATATCCTCAGTTTGCTCTGCTCTAATAACATCAATGGCTTCATCATGTCTTACAATACCAGCAAGCTGATTTAATCTGTTAATGACAGGTATTGCAACAAGGTCGTACTTCTCAATTTTTTTTGCTACATTTTCTCTGTCTTCATCAACGTAAGCATAGGCGTAATCTGTATGTAACACCTCACTGACAGGAGTTTTAGGATCAGCCATTATCAAATCTTTTAATGTTGTGTATCCTTTCAATTTCATCTGCTCATCAGCCACATACAAATAGTATATCATCTTTTTTGAAGGAGCATCTTTTCTGATTTTTTCTATTGCTTGCTGAACCGTCATGTTTTCCAAAAGAGTTGCAAAATCAGTACTCATAATACCTCCGGCGGTTTCCGGATCGTAAGAACTGAGTTGTGTAACATCCTCCCTTGTTTTTTTATCCAAAAAGGGTAATATTTGAAGTTGATGCTCTCTGTTTAATTCCTGATAAAAGTCGGCTCTGATATCAGAGGCCATATTTGTAAAAATTTTTGAAAAAGACTTCCTGTCCATTATTTCAAAAAGTCTCATTTGAAGCTCTCTGTCAAAGTCTGAAACAATAGTTCCTTGCTCTTCTAAGCTAAAAAGCTTTAAAACATCTATCAGGATATTATCTTCAAGATTATTAATAATCTCAACTACCTCTATTACAGGCATTTTCTTTAATACTGCAACAAGGGCATCCCATTCTTGGGCCCTTATCAATCCTTCTATTATAAGGTTCTTTTGAGCTTTATCAACTTTTACCATAACTTTATCCTCCTTTAATTATACTCTCAAAAAATAATTAAAAAACACATTGCTTATGTTTTTTTATTAAAAAATCAGTAAACAAAAATGCGTGTTTAAATAATAATTCAGGGTTTTAAATGTGGCGGGTTGCCTGTTTAATAATAGGGAGTGTCTATTCGTATTTATTTGTATTAGTTTATCAAATAAAAAAACCCTTCCAGAAATATGGAAGGGGCAAATGTTTTATTAAAACTAAGTACAATAAAATTGGTATAGTACTTGCCCCTTGTTGAGTTTTAGCTCTGACTGACGTATTTCAATCAAAAATTGAAAAGCTACATTAAACAAAGCCTTAATCCGGCAATGCTTGTTCAACCCATTGGCGTCTTTGGACGTTTTTGGGCAGCAGCCTATGTTCAGTAAGTAGCCTCACCTAACAGGCTTCCAACCTTTAGCTGAATTTTATGCTTGCAAAATTAATATTTTTATTTTGAAAAAGCAATAGATTATTTGGTGTATTTATTAGAAAGGTTGTGCTTTATTTTACTTTAATTATTTGATATTTGAAATATTGGAATTATTGTAATAGAATTTAATTATGGAGTCTCTGCTAAAACCTTTTTCAGCCATTCTCATAGCTCCTTCCTGGCATAAGCCTACTCCATGACCAAAGCCCCTACCTTTAATAATAATACTATCTCCGGATAACTCCATGTCAAAAAACGTTGACCTTAAATTAAAATCACTCCTAAATGCTGTTAAATGTATAATATTATAGCGGTCAAGATAAATTTTTCGGGTTTCTTGTGAAAAATTATATATTTCTTTTGCAATCTCAGAATTAAATCTATGTCTTAAATGACGCTGCAAATAATTGTCAAGTACAGCTTTTGAAATGATTCTTTCCCATTTGGCTCCACGCATATCCAAACAAAAAGGGTCTTCTACTGATTTTAAGTATGGTGTTGCACTAATCCAAACATTCTCTGACCCAATCGTCATGCCTCCACAATTAGCATGATATACAGTGTTTATTGGCATATCTCTCTCATCTACTACAATCTCTCCTCTCGTATATTCCGTAGCATTTATAATTGAAGGGTAGGTAGATTTTCTATAATAAACCTGACAATGAACCTTATCACATAAATTATAACCTTTATCCTTGTGCCTGTCAATATTTCTTATAGCATAAGTCCTACTTATAATTGCTTGAATTTTATAATACTCCGGATGCTTTCTATAACCCGACTCAGCCTGTACCACACCTGCTATGTAATTCTCAAATGGTACAGTATTAATTAAAAGCAAATTGTTATTATCATTTATTATTGTAAGGTCATTATCATATATACGGAACGGGAAATTATTCTCTATAGGATTTATCAAAAAAGTGTTGTTAAAAGATTCGCCTTTTAGTAATAAACTATCTTTGAAAAACAAAGTGTCTCTTTCGCTAATAAAACTAATCCCTTGCTCTGAACTTTTTATAATGAAATTGCTGTAAGGTTCTTTTTTTATTTTACCATATCTGGATTCTATGTTTTGTAACGAGTATTTTCCGGACAAAACGGACAATTGTATTTTGTTGATACTATCAGATGCATATAATCCAATTCTAATAGTTTCTGGGTATTGAATATGATTAATTTGTGAGCTGCCTGATAGTAATATTGTTGATATTAGTAAAACGAAAATTCTTAGCATTTCCTTTGATTATTCTCCTTTAAGGTAATTATAAATTATATTTGATGCATTTTCTGATGCTCCTGTACCTCCAAGCTTATACTTCATATCGTTATAATTATTCGTTATTTCTTTTCGATAATTTCTATCATAAAGAATTTTCTTAATTTCTTTTTTTAAACTGTAGGTATTAAAGTTATTCTGTATAAGTTCTTTTACAATAAGTTTATCCATTATGAGGTTAACAAGTGAGATATACTTTACTTTAATCAATCTTCTCGCTATACTGTATGATATTTTCCCTGCTTTATAACAAACTACCTGAGGTACATTGAAAAGTGCTGTTTCAAGAGTTGCTGTACCGCTAGTAACTATAGCTGCTTCAGATGATTTTAAAAGTGAATATGTTTGGTCATAAACGATTTTTACATTAGGTTTTTTTATAAACTTATTATAAAAATCAGGCGAATAAGAGGATATTCCGGCTATGATAAATTGATAATCGGTAAAAGACTCAGCAACCGTAGTCATTATTTTGAGCATTTTCGAAATCTCTATTTTCCTACTTCCCGGTAGTATAGCAACTATTGGTTTTTTTGGTAAATCATTGATAATTAAAAAATTACTATTTGCTTCAATTTTCTTCTTTTCATCCTCTATAACATCTATTAGAGGATGACCTGGAAATTCGACATTATAATTGAATTTTTTATAAAAATCTTTTTCAAAAGGAAGGATAACCAGCATTTTATCAACATATTTTTTGATTTTCTTAATGCGTGATTGTTTCCATGCCCACAATTGTGGTGATATATAATAAATGACTTTTATGTTATTTGTTTTTGCATATTCTGCTATTCTTAGATTAAATCCCGGATAGTCAATTAATATTACAGCATCGGGCTTCCATTTTTTAATATCTTCTTTACATAATCTTATTTGCTTAAAGATGGTTCTTAAATTGACCAACACTTCCCAAAAGCCCATAAAAGCAAGCTCATTAATATGTTTTACTAACGTTGCACCCTGAGCTTTCATCTTTTCACCACCCCAACAGCGAAACGAAGCATTAACATCCATTCTTTTTAGATGCTTCATTAGATTTGAACCATGTAAGTCTCCGGATGCCTCCCCGGCAATTATATAATACTTCATTTATTGGTATAGTGTTTTTAGCAAAAAGTTTAGATACTTTACAAAAATACTATTTAAATTTTTAATTATTAAATATTTATAAAGAAAAAAATAGCGATTATCATAGTTGCTAATAATATTCCCCTCCCTGTTTTATCATATTTAAGGTTTACCATATAATATCTGAATATAATAAGATTAAAAAATATTGATATCAGTGGAGTATGCTCGGGGCTAAGCAACATATATTTTTGTTGACGGCTTTCTGTCAAATAAAATATAATGTAAAGCAAACCCAGTATAACAGCAGGATTTACAACGCCAATAATTATACCAAGAATCCAATTATCTTTTTTAAGCATCAAAATTCCATTTTTTTATTTCAGGGATAACATTATAAGCTGTAAAATCGTATTGCACAGGTACTACGGAAAGATAATTGTTTTTTAAAGCCCATTCATCAGTGTCTTTATTATTTTCATGTAATTTAAATTCTCCCGTAAGCCAATAATAATCATTTCCTGAAGGATCTTTTCTGTGGTCAAAGTTTTCATTCCATTTTGCACGTGCCTGGCGACAAACTTTTATTCCTTTTAACTCGTTCTCTTTTACCGCAGGAATATTTACGTTAAGGCATGAACCACTCGGCAATCCATTATTTAAAACATTCTTAATAATTCTTATTATATGTTTTTTTGCTGATACAAAATCTGCATGAAAACTATAATCAAGTAAAGAAAAACCAATGGAAGGAATTCCCTCCATAGCTCCTTCTATAGCAGCAGACATAGTTCCCGAGTATATGACATTGACAGAAGAATTTGAGCCATGATTTATGCCGGAAACTAACAAATCAGGCTTTTTTTGTAATACTTGAGTTACAGCAATTTTTACACAATCTACAGGTGTTCCGCTACAACTATATTCAGGAATCTCTGAATCCTTTGATATCTTTTCTAATCGTAAGGGCTTATTTATAGTTACTGCATGCCCCATACCACTTTGGGCTTTGTTTGGAGCAACTACGTATATTTCGCCTAAAGGCTTTACGAATTCTATAAGATTACGAATACCGGGTGCTAATATCCCATCATCATTTGTAACTAATATAACCGGCTTTGACATATATGGTTTTTAAATAAAATTTATATATTATTATTTTTTTGCTAAAATATAAAATATCTCGCTATTTTTAAATAAAGGTGATATTTTATTTTGATGTGCCGGGTTATTGTCGTTATTTTTTTTTATTTAAACCTTAAAAAATATTTACCATATGAGGCATATGAGGGCATGTAAGAAGATTAAGATTAGTTATTTTTTTCTACCTTAATGCTCTAAATTTCACCCTTAATCCCTTAATGGTAACCTTTTTTTAAACATTAAGAAATTAAGGAATAATTAAGAAAAATTAAGAGCATTTAAGTAATTAATCTTACTTTTTACTTTATACTTTAAAAGCTTTCAACTTTTAAATTACACACTCTGTGGTTAAGTTTTATAAGAGCCCTTTGCAATAATTAGCAAACTTTATCCTTTGCGTGAACTTTTTTAGCAAACTTTCTGATTTTTTATTCGTGAATTCGTGGCTAAATTTTTTTTGAGATTTCCAAATTTACCCAAAAACCGTAAAATGGGAAATAAGGTAATAAGTTTTTATATTATACTAATAAAACAAAAAATAATATTTAATCAGTATAAAAATATTTGATAATTAACTTAAAATATAAGCAACATAACTCAGCACACCAAAATTAAATTTTTACCGATTTTTTACTAAAATATAATATTATATTTGCTATTATTAAAACTTAACACCAAATTATCTTATATTTGAAAACTATATTATTTGTAATTTTCTGAAATAAATTCAAAAATAGCTAAGTAATGAATAAAATTGTATTAATTGGTGCAGGTAACGTAGCTTCAAATCTTGGAATAACTCTTAAAGAAAAAGGAAAAGAGATTGTTCAGGTGTATAGTAAAACAAATTCATCATCTTCTTTATTAGCGAAGAAGCTCAACTGTGATTATACTACCGATATAAAAGAATTAAAAGAAGAAGCTGATTTGTACATAATTTCTGTAAAAGATTCTGCAATAAATGAAATTGTTGAGCAGTTTCCTTATGAAAATGTTCTTGTGTCTCATACATCAGGAAGTGTTGATATAGATGTTTTTAGTAAAAAAAATGTCAGACCGGCGGTTATTTATCCTTTGCAAACTTTCTCTAAAGATTTTTTGGTTGATCTCTCAAATTCGCCTATTTTAGTGGAAGCTGCAAATAATGAAGATTTGTTAAAAATAAAAAAAATCGCTTCGGAAATATCTGATAATGTTATCCATGCCGATTCAAAACAAAGAAGTTACTCACACCTTGCAGCAGTTTTTGCATGCAATTTTTCTAATCACTTATTTTTTATTGCTGAAGATATATTGAAAAAAAATAATTTAAGTTTTGATATCTTAAAACCTTTAATAAAAGAAACTTTTAGGAAAATAGAAAGTAATTCGCCTTATGAAGTACAGACCGGTCCGGCTGTTAGAAATGATAAAAATATAATAAAAAAACACTCCGAATTATTATCTTATTCGGATAGTTATCAAAAAATTTATAATTTTATATCCGATAATATTGTTTTAAATCATTTAAAAAAAACGGATCAAAATTAAAAATAACAACACTATGGCTAATTTCAAGAAGCTGTTATCTAATATTGATACATTTATTTTTGATGTTGATGGAGTTATGACAGATGGAATAGTAATTCTTTCTTCGGATGGCGATGTGCTTCGTACAATGAACGTTAAGGATGGTTATGCTTTACAGCTCGCCGTCAAAAAAGGATACAGAGTTATTATTATTTCCGGAGGAAGTTCAAAAACAGTAATAAACAGGTTTAATGCTTTAGGTATTAATGATGTTTATCTTGGAGTAAGTAATAAACTTGAGCTTTTTCATAAACTGATTAAGGAGAACAATATTTCAAAAGAGAAAATACTGTATATGGGGGATGATATTCCTGATTGTGAAGTAATGAAAGAAGTTGGGGTAGCAGCTTGCCCTGCTGACGCTGCTGAAGAAATAAAAGCCGTATCTGTTTATATTTCATCCTTTGATGGTGGCAAAGGATGTGTTCGCGATGTTATTGAACAAGTTATGAAAGTTCAGGACTCATGGTTTGATAATGACGGATTTCATTGGTAATTGATAATTAGTAAGTATAATGTTAGACTATCTAAAGCTTTTTAGAATCCAAAATCTCTTGGTTGTAGCACTTACTCAGTATTTGTTTAGATACTGTATTGTATTGCCTGTTTTGAATGCTCAAGGGGTAGAGCAACATCTTTTTTTATCAAATATTGACTTTTTTTTAATTGTTCTTACTACCGTATTTATTTCTGCTGCGGGCTACGCTATTAATGATTATTTTGATTTACGAATAGATAGGATAAATAAACCACATAAGATAATTTTAGGTAGAAAAATATCACGACGAAAAGCTATTTCTGCTCACTTTGTTTTAAATATAATTGCTGTCATTATCGGTTTTTATATTTCTTACAAAGTAAGAAGTATTCCCGTTGCAGCTGTTTTTATAATAGCAGCTTTATTACTGTGGCTTTATTCTATTAGATACAAACGAAAATTAATTATTGGTAATGTTCTTGTATCTTTTCTTTCAGCCTCCGTAGTTATTATTGTTTGGCTTTTTGAATATGTTAATTTAATAAATAGAGTTGATGATATTTCAATATTTAATTTTGAAAAGATACATTTACTGCTCTTTGTCTATGCGTTTTTTGCCTTTTTATTGTCAGTTATCAGGGAAATAATTAAAGATATTGAAGATATAAAAGGAGACAAACAAACCGGTTGCAAATCAATCCCAATAGTATTCGGCAAAAACAAAACCAGATATGTTATTATTGGATTAACTATATTTTTGATGGTTTTTGTTTTATTATTTCAAACATATAGTATAATTTCTCTGGGCTTTTATTTATTTGCAGCTTATATGCTGTTTGCTGTTCAAATACCCTTAATAGTACTTATTTTTAAAATAAATAACGCAAAAGATAAAATCTCATATACTATAAGTAGTCGTTTGACTAAGTTAATTATCTTTACCGGAGTATTTTCCATGTTTTTGTTTTATTACTATTTTTATTAAGAATTAGAAAAGTATATGATTTTTTTTGAAAAATTAAAAGAGTATGATATAATTCTTGCTTCCAAATCTCCCAGAAGACAAGAACTGCTTAAAGAGTCGCTTATCCCATTCAGAGTTGTTCAGCCCGATTTTTCTGAATCTATTGAAGAACAATCTATAATTAAACCTGAGCAAATTGTATTAGAGCTATGTCAATCAAAAGCTAAATCCTGCACTCATCTTTTAGATAATGAGAAAACATTTATTATTGCAGCAGACACGATAGTTTTTTTTAAAGGGCAATTGTTGAATAAACCAAATAGCAAAACTGAAGCGAAGCAAATGCTTCAAAAGCTCTCAGATTCAGCTCATGATGTTTATACCGGAGTTTGTATTAAAGCAAGCAGTATAAATAAAACCTTTTACGAAAAGACTAGAGTGTTTTTCAGGAAGCTTGATGACTATGAAATTGACTATTATGTTGAAAAATGCAATCCTTTGGATAAAGCCGGGGGATATGGCATTCAGGACTGGATAGGGTTAATTGGTGTTGAAAAAATTGACGGCTCATACGATAATGTTGTTGGACTGCCTGTTTCAAGATTGATTTTGGAGTTGATTGATGTTATAAGATGATAAAGAACTCACTTTGCTATTCTTCCAAAACAAACCTATAAGGCAACAACGCATCTTCTTGAGCATAGTCTATTCCTATTCTTTTTGTTACCGTTATGTTTTGTTTTGGTATTTTTTCATTTCTGACTTCCATCCAAATTATATTATCTGAAAGGGGAGTTTTGTCATGAGAAATATCAATTCCAAGTGCTTTTGTAACTTTACCCGGTCCGTTCAATGAGTTTTTGTTGATTTTTTTATAACCTGTTCGTTGTTTTATGATATCAATTCCATCAGTAGGGATAATGCCTCTTATAAGCACTGCGTGAGGAATATCTTCTTTGTTTGTGACTATATTTAATAGTGAGTGAATACCGTAGCATAAATACACATAAGCAACTCCGCCTGTCATAAACATTGTTTCCGTACGTTTTGTTCGCTTGTTATTATAAGCATGAGAAGCTTTATCGTTAATCCCCGCATAAGCTTCCGTTTCGCTTATTATGCCACCTGTTATATTTTTACCGTCAGTTTTTGTAAAAATATACTTTCCTGTTAGCTCCCGGGAGATTTTAACAACATCAGGTCTGATATAAAAACTTTTGTCTAATAGCATAGAATTTCTATCTTCCAAAAACGGAAATATTAAAATATCTTGATGGGTTTTTTCTTATGTCTTCAAGCAGTAATTCAAGTTCATGTGATGAGCGTGATAAGTTATAATACAGACTGTCATCTTGCACCAGCATGCCTGCAGAACCTTCTCCGTCTTCTATTTTTTTCATAACCTTACTGAAACTTTCCAAAGACTTGTTAGCATTTTCCATAGTTTCGGCAATATTAGCTTTTTGCAATGAGTCGGATAAAGTAGCCATATCTTCAGACATAGATTCAAAGTTATTAATGATATTTGCTATTTTTACTGAACTGTTTAAAAAAGTTGTATCTGCAATATATGTTAACTGTTCTATAGACTGCATTGATTTTTGAAGATTTGCAATACTTGATGAAATGTTTTCGCGGTTTTCGGTAGTAAATATCAAACTCATTTCATTTAAAATGGTGTCGGCTTTAACTACAACACTTTCAATCTTGCCTTTTAATGGCAATAAATGATTGCTCAACTCCTGCTCAAGAGATGGTTTAAATGAAGACCGTAAAGTGTCTCCTGATGATAATAACTTTTCAGAATCTCCTAATAATATTTCTATTTGTCTTGACCCTACAATACTAGAACTAAAAAGACGAGCAGTAGAATTTTCTGGTATTTCAATTTGCTTTTCAACAATACATTTTACTACAACTTTTCCACTTCCATCAGGATGCAAAAACATTTTGTCAACATGCCCGACTTTAACACCACTTATAGAAATAGGGTTTGTTTCTATTAAACCGCTTGTATTATCAAATTTTGAATAAAATACAATATGTTTTGTGAAAATATCGGTTCCTTTAAGATAGTTAACCCCCCATATAAAAATAAATAATGCGCCGGTTATTAATAATCCAATCTTAACCTCTTTTTTAATTTTAGTCATTATTAAAATCTAATTATTTATTAAGTAACTTAATGGCTTTGGCGGGAGATATTCGTTCATTATTAAAAAAAGCTACAACAAAAGCATCTTTAAATCCCGCTTTTTGAAGCTCTTTTTGTGTTTTAATAGCTTCATCAGGATTAGAAAAATTCCCGACAGTATATTTATATAGCCCTTCATGATAATAGTAATCTACCTTATTATTTATAGTTTTGAATTCTTCAGAATTTGCAGGTTTTTTATCACTTGACGTGGCTATTTGAATTCTAAAACATATATCGTTATTAGTTTTTGGGTTATTATTAAAATTTTCGTTGGATGAAGATTTTTCAGCTATATTTATCTGCTCAGATTCTTCTTGTTCGGATTTATCTTTATAGTATCTGTAGCTATTACTCTTTCTTGAAGCATACAATTTTTCTTGTTGTTCTTTATATTCGCGAAAAGCTCGGAAAATAGCTGATGCAATATGTGCTTGTCCGCTTTCAGACATAAGATATTTTTCTTCGTTAGGGTTACTTAGGAAACCTGCTTCAACTAATACTCCGGGCATAGTTACTTGATATAAAACAAGAAATCCTGCTTGTTTTACCCCTCTGTCGGCACGTCTGGCTCTTTCCCTGAATTGTTGCTGTATAAGAGAAGCCATTTCAAGACTGTTTTCCAGATAAGCATTTTGGTACAAAGAAAAGATGATATTAGCTTCAGGTGAGTGAGGATCAAATCCATCATAAGTTTCCTCATAATCCTCCTCGTAAAGGATAGCAGCATTTTCTCTTTTTGCTACTTCAAGGTTGGCCTGGCTTCGATGTAATCCCATTACAAATGTTTCAGTACCATAGGATATTGGTCTTGGACTGGAATTACAATGTATAGAAATGAAAAGGTCTGCATTATTTTTATTGGCTATTTCTGCTCTTCTGTGTAATTCAACAAATTTATCTTCCGTTCGGGTATATATTACATTAACATCAGGAAGATTCTCTTTGATATATTCCCCAAGTTTTAATCCTATTGCTAAAGCAATATCTTTTTCCATAGAATTTTTTCCCACTGCACCGGGGTCTCTCCCGCCATGACCAGGATCTATAACAACTGTGCGTACTTTTCCTACCCCATATAAATCACTATTTATAGGAAAAATCATAAAAAAAGATAATATACCAAAAAAAATCAGTGTACGTTTCACTTATATTAAATTAATTTTTGATTAGCTTTGCACTTTATATTTCATACGTTTTAGTATTGCATTATATTGTATATGCAAAAATAATATTTTAATAAATTGCAATCACAGATATTTATAAAGTTTTTTTATTTGTTATTTTTATTTTACAAAAAATTAAATATTTTTTTGTTTATTCTTAATTGTAGGCATAGGGTACATAGAAGCATTTCATTCCTAATTAACAGGAAATTTGGGATGGTTAATTTTGTTTATGAATCTAATCTTAATAAAATAAAATATTTTGTTTTAGGTTTACTATTTTCTTGTCATATTGTTTCTGCTGATAAATTTTCTGAGCATTCAAATTATAATGATACAATTTTTTCATCACAACCTGTTGAAAGACTAATTAGTACTAATGTTGTTGATATAGACGATAATAAAGTAGTTGAAGATGCTGATACTATTATTCAGGAAGATACAGAGGTTGATGCAGAGACAGAAGAAGATGATGTTATACTTGAATCTGATGTAAAATATAGTGCCAGAGATTCTATCAGGTTTGAAATTGCTAATCAGAGGGTTTTCTTATATGGTAATGCTGATATTAAGTATGAAGACATACATTTAGAAGCTAATTATATAGAAATTGATTTTAGCAGAAATGAAATATATGCTACAGGGCTTTTGGATAATGATAGTATAATGAGAGGTTATCCTGTTTTTACTGAAAAAGGCAAAAGTTATCATGCTAAAGAAATAAGATATAATTTTGAAACTGAGCGTGGTAGAACAGTTAATGTATTAACAGAAGAGGCTGAAGGGTTTCTGCACGGTGATGTTGTTAAGATAATGGATGATGAGACTATTCATGTCGGCAGTGGAAAGTTTACAACATGCGATCATCCTGAACCACACTTTCATGTTGGTTTTAGAAGAGCAAAAGTAATGGAAAAGAGGATAGTTACAGGTCCTGCATTTTTCTATTTAATGGATATACCTATGCCGCTGGTTATACCATTTGGCTTTTTCCCTAATACTACAGGTCAAGCCTCCGGTATTATTATACCCTCTTATGGAGAATCTGCTAATCGTGGCTTTTACTTAAAAGATGGGGGCTTTTATTGGGGAATTAATGAGTATGCAGACCTATCTTTAACAGGAGATATATACTCTAGGGGTAGCTGGGGGCTTAAATCAGAAGCACGTTATAATAGAAGATACCGCTACAGGGGTAATTTTAATATTAATTATGCTGTTAATGTTGACGGAGAGGAAGGCTTACCTGATTATAGCAGAAGAAACGACTTTAGGGTAAGATGGAATCATGACCAAGATCGACGAGCAAGACCTAACAGCATATTCAGAGCAAATGTAAATGCAGGGTCCAGCCAGTATAATCGATATGACCCTTCAACAACTGAAGATTATTTATCTAATACTTTTCAGTCAAATATCTCTTATTCCGCATCATGGAGAGACGGTAGATATAATTTTTCTTCAAACTTCAGGCATAGCCAAAATACTATAACCGAACAAATAGATATGAGTCTTCCGGAAATTGCTTTTAACGTTAGCAGATTCCATCCTTTTAGAAGAGATCAAAGTGGAGCTAATACAAAATGGTATGAAGATATTAGTGTTAGCTATGATATGAATGCTAAAAATGAAATTCAAACAACAGACTCTATGTTTCTTGAAAGAGAAACATGGGAAAATATGAGAAATGGAGTGAGACACAGAGTACCTATATCTCATAATTTTAATTTATTTGACCATTTTAATGTTAATACATCTGCTAATTATACTGAAAGATGGTATTTCCAATCTATAGAAAAACAATGGATAGATGATCCTTCAACGTCAACTCCTGAGGGAACAAACAATAATGGATATGTTAGAACAGATACTATACCCGGATTTAAAGCTGCTCGCGATTTTACTCTAAGTTCCGGAATTAGTACTAATATCTATGGATTACATAACTTTAAAAGAGGACCAATAAACGCCGTTAGACATGTTATAAGACCAAGTGCAAGTTTTAGATACAGACCTGACTTTGCAGATCCTTTCTGGGGGAATTATAAAGAATTCGTTCATCCTGAACATGAAGAACCTGTTAAATATTCTATATTTGAAGGTGGAATATATGGAATTCCTCCAAGTGGCGAATCCGGCTCAATAAACTTTTCTGTTGGCAATAACCTGGAAATTAAAGTACCCTCCCGAAGAGATGAAAATAAAAAAGAAAGAAAAATAACTCTTATTGATAATTTGACTATTTCTACTTCTTACGATATAGCCAGAGATTCTATCAACTTCTCTGATATTGATATGAGAGGAAGAACAAGAATATTAGATAATTTTGATATTACATTCAGAGGAAGATGGACACCTTATATTGTTGATGAGAATAATAATAAAATTGATAAGTTTATTTGGGAGGAAAGAGATGACTTTTTACAACTTGTAAATACTAGTTGGGGACTGAATTTCAACTATAGTTTAAGTGGAGGAGAAGAAAATAATGATAATGAAAGAGAAAACGGGTCTGATAGAGATGTAGGGTTAATGGATGATTATTTTCTAACACCTACAGGAGTTCCTGTCAGATCTGTTAATTTTGATGTTCCATGGGAGTTCAGACTTTCTTATAATTTTAACTATAATAGTCAAATTGACCAAATTACTTATGACGCAGACAGAGATTATACTCAAACACTATCTCTTGATGGAAACATCAGACTTACACCAAAATGGAGGCTAGGCGTTTCTACCGGTTATGATTTTGAAAACAAAGATATAACATATACCTCAGTAAATGTTTTTCGCGACTTGCATTGCTGGCAAATGACAATAAACTGGATACCTTTTGGCTTTAGAAGAAGTTATAACCTTACAATAAGAGTTAAAGCTTCTATTTTGGAAGATTTAAAATATGAACAAAGAAAAGAGTTTTACGATTACCGGAATTAAAAATTCTATTTTCTCAATAATAGATAATTAATATTTAAATGTTCGCCATTAATTGACTGATAAGTATCATTAAAACCAGGGCTACCGGATATACCGTTGCATAACCTATAGAAGCGGCATCTGTTTTTGTTTTCGCATCAACTGCAGCAAGTCCCGGGGTGCTTGTCATGCTTCCTGCAATAACTCCAAGTAATATCGCAAAATTGATTTTTAAAAAGTACCAACCTATAAAAACACTAATAAACATTGGCAATATTGTAATACAAACGCCTATAAGAAATAATCCCCACCCATATTCACTAAATGCCTCAACTAAATGCACACCGGAATGAGTCCCTACTGTGGCTAAAAACATTAATAATCCAAGCTTTCGCAGTAATTGATTTGCTGTTCCCGACATTGACCAAATAATAGGTCCGGTTTT
>PWLF01000216.1 GCA_003559475.1 Bacteroidales bacterium | reverse complement strand
TGATGAGTTTCAAAATGACCTTGTACTTTTGGGTTTGCGATATGCTTACAGTTTTCTCCAACATGAATCACCATACTATTTCCTTGAAAACCCATACTGGGGCGAACATTCAGGCAGTATACGTCAAACCTCTTACCACACCCACTGGGTAGAGCTCGTTGCAGGTGTAAGAACCGAAGCTTTTAACAATCTTTTTTTAGGCTGGATGCTCAGAACCAGGATACCTCTTTTCAGAACAAGAGAACCTGACATAGAGCCTTACTATATTCCCGGTTTCGGACATGGAAAAAGAAGTAGTCCAATTAGCATTCATTTTTCCGTTTATTACCGCTTTGGTCTGTAAAGATTTTATTTATGTGTAGCTTTTATGTACTCCAGTAAAATGGCATTCAGTTCTGAAAGACGCATCTCTGATAAGTAAAGCTTTTCGTTTATTTCCTGCAACTCCTCATTCTTTGCTTCTATGGTCTGGTAAGCTTTCTGAGCATCATCTCTTGCGGCTTGAAGCTCTTCAATCAATTCCTTTGTAGGTGAAATATCTTTAAAAACACAGAATAAACTCTCCTCTAATTTACCATCTGAATCCAATTGAGGTGTAAGCGTAATACTTACATGTTTATACCTTTGTTTATCAGTTTTCAAACTAATCTCCATTGTAAATCTTTCCCCTTCATTTAGCTTACCTGCAACATCCATGAGTTTTTCCATCTCCTTATTTGATGATAAAAACTGAGATAAATTTCGACCTTCCAGATCAGTTGTCTCAAAAATTTCACTCATTGCTTTGTTGCATAACACAAAATCATACGTAAGATCAATAATTCCGATGCCCTCGCCAAGCTTTTCTATGAAATTATATAGTTTATCTTCCTGCTCAGAAAGAGGAGAATAAACCTTTTTTGTTGAAGAAATTTGCCTGGTATGTATAATCACTTCATCCTTCATTATCAAGTCATTGAATTATCTCCTTTTGAAGATAGAAAGCATTATTGTCAATTTTGCATTGGCTAAAATCAACTTATAATAATGATTGCTAAACTTACTTACATAATTGCGAAATACTGTAAAAATTATTCAAAAAAGTATAAACTATTATTCTAAAGGATTTTTATCCGGTTTTTGTAAGACTTCAACCAAAGAATATGCTAGTCCGGGAATCAATAGAAAAACTAAAAGTTATTAACACGGTAGTTTAATTACATAAGTCAGTTTATCATAGGTAATATCTATTCATTTATTACCTGGTAAAATACCGTAAATTACGTATAACCTTCCGTACTTCTTTTTTTTATTTTTGAGCGCCACTAACATTTTTTAACATTGAGATTAACTCTTAATCCATATCAGAAAGCTACTGCACTCGGTATATTATTTTACCTGACTATTACATTCCATAACTATGCTTATGGTATTTCAAATGCAGATATAGTAACTTATTCCAGGACCAACAATATCTTATTTGTTATAAACGAAAAAGCAGGTTTACAAAACGAAACTGTAAATCACGTTATTCAAGTTGACCATGAGTATATTCTTTCTGCCTCCTTAAGAAAAATGCACCCGGATTATTGGTCAACTCAACTATCCAGACGAATTACCAATCTTGCTACCAACAACTATACACTTCTTGTTAACACGCGAAATTCAATTGAAAGTGCAAATTACTTAGCTTCTTTCATTTTTCGGGTCAATAAACCCTGGTACACTTCAACAATAGCATTTATCTCTTATTTATTGCTATTGGGAATTATAGTTTGGAGTATTGTGAAACTTGTAAACAAGCAATTACTTTATATAAAGAAGAAGCTTGAAGAAAAAATCAAGGAGAGAACCAGTGAAATTGAAGAAAAAAACAGATTGCTCAAGGAAGAAAAGAAAAAATCGGATCAGCTTCTGCAAAATATTTTACCTGTAAAAATAGCCGAAGAGCTTAAAGCAACCGGCACCGTAAGGGTACAATATTACGATCTTGCAACCATAATGTTTTTAGATTTCAAGGATTTTTCCAAAATATCACAGTTTATAAACCCGTTAAAACTGATTAATGAACTGAATAACTGTTTTACAAAATTTGATGAAATAACCAAAAGACATCGACTTGAGAAAATAAAAACCATAGGAGATGCATATATGTGTGCTGGAGGAATTCCTGAACAAAATAAAACCAATCCTTTCGACACCATCCTTGCAGCATTTGAAATACTGAGTTTTGTAAAGATAGCCGAAGAAAATCAATGGTTGAGTGAGGTAAGAATAGGAATCCATACGGGAGAGATTTTGGCAGGAGTTATCGGAAAAAACAAATTTGCATACGATATATGGGGTGAAGCCGTTAATACTGCCAGCAGGATGGAAACATCAAGTGAGTCAGGTAGAATAAATATTTCAGGAGAAACTTACGAGATTGTTAAAGATTTTTTTGATTGCGAATACAGAGGTAAACTGGAAGCCAAACACAAGAATCAGTTTGACATGTATTATGTCTTGAGAATTAAAAAAGAATACAGCAAAGATGATGAGGGAATGTTTCCCAATGAACTTTTCAGGGATAATTTAAATATTCATCTTAATATGGCAGAAGTTTAAGAATTATCAATTAAACATACAATGTTTACAATAAAAATTAATTAGAATGTATGACAAAATAATTTTTTAAAAAAACAGATATAAATACAGAAATATAACGATTGATAATACTTACTTTTGAAGTGATTTAAAAACTCAATATTTTCTACAAAAAATGGAATTAGACTCGCTAAAGACCCTTGTTCTAAACAAGTTAAAAAAGGAATTAAGTCCAAATCTTTATTATCATAATTATCAGCATACACTGGATGTATGTGAGTCAGTAAACCGATTGGCAGAGGTTGAAAGAGTAAATGGTGAAGAGAGGATTTTACTCCATACTGCTGCTTTGATGCACGATACAGGGTTTATTTGGAGATATGAAAGTAATGAAGAACTAGCTTGTGAATACAGCAGAGAGATATTACCTGAATTTAAATACTCAAACGGACAGATAGAATATATCTCCGCAATGATAATGTCAACACAAATTCCACAAAAACCCCAGGATAAACTTGGGATGATACTTTGTGATGCTGACCTTGATTACATTGGCAGGGGCGATTTTTTCATTACTGCCCTGAGGTTACATCGCGAATGGAGTGAGAATAGTAATCAGAAAATAACCTTTAGAGACTGGTATGTAAAACAAAAGAACTTTATTATACAACATGAATATTTTACCGAAGGAGCTAAAGAACTTAGAAACAGCACTAAAAAACATAATTTGTCACAAGTAAATGAATTATTAAATCTGTTGGATTCAACTTCTTCTGAAAATATGAGTTCGCTTTCAGGTGTTCTTAAATAATTCAAATATTTAAGTAACCTTTATTTGATATTTTTTTGTACTTTGGCAACTTCTTAACTTCCTGATTATAAATTTTTTCATCACACCAAACAAATTAAAACATGGAAAATGAAAATAACAATGTAATTCTCGTTGCTTATGATTTTACAAGCATCGGCGATATTGCCATTGAAAACGCAGCCAAAATGGCTAAACTGCTTGGTTATAAAATTTGTTTGCTTCATGTTATCAATAGTCCCAGTAAGAAAAACCTGAAAAGAGCAAACCAACCTTTAACATCCATAAATGAGAAATTAAAGAACATTTCTGCAACCATCAGTCAGGAGCATGGTATAGATGTTGATTTTATAGCAAGAGAAGGTAGTATATTTACTACAATAGCCAAGGAAAGTAATAAAATAGGTGCCAATTTTCTTGTGTTTGGCACACATGGAAAAAAAGGTATACAATTTCTGCTTGGCAGTTTTGCTATTAAATTGGTTAAGAGTTGCCCAGTACCGGTATTTGTGGTTCAAAAACCTGCTAGTGATTCTACCTTTAAAGACATTGTTTTTCCCCTCGACTTGCAGCCCGGTTCGAAGCAAAAAGTTAAATGGGCAATTTCTCTTCACAAACAGTTTAATTGCAAGTTTCATTTATTTGTTGATTCTGATCCCGCTGAATATATTCAAAAAAGAATTAGGGCTGATCTTAATCAGGTGAAAAAGATTCTTGATAAACATAATATTTCCTATACAGAAACTCATTCACCAACGAAAAGTAAATTCGCTTACAGCATTATCAACTTTTCCCAAAGCATAAAAGCTGACATGATAATGGTTTCAACCGATCCCGATAAAATAACATGGAGTCTTTTTGGATCAATGGACGAAAGAATTATTTACAATCAAAATAAAATTCCTGTAATGTGTATTAACGCTCAGGATCTTCGCGTAATTATTGGAGGTTTATAAAATAGGAAGCCAACACATTTTATAGATAAAAAAGCCGGTTCATAGCCGGCTTTTTCTTTTTTCACCTTATTTTTGCAAAAACCGGAATTATGGATCAAATACAAGCAAAATCACGAATAGAGAAACTAAGCAAACAACTTAACGAACATAATTACAGATATTATGTTTTGGATTCTCCTACCATCAGCGACTTTGAATTTGATTTACTGTTAAAAGAGTTGGAATCGCTTGAAAAACAGTTTCCTGAATTCGCCAGCGATGATTCACCCACACAAAGAGTGGGCGGGCAAATCACCAAAAAATTCAATACGGTTAAGCATAAATACCCCATGCTTTCCCTTGGGAACACGTACAGTATTGAAGAGTTACAAAATTTTGATTCACGGATTCGTAAAAAAATTAACCAGGAATTCGACTATGTATGTGAACTAAAATTTGATGGGGTTGCCATCGGCTTAACATATAAAAACGGTAGGCTTGTGCAGGCCGTAACCCGCGGCGATGGAATACAGGGCGATGAAGTTGCCGGAAATGTGAAAACCATAAGAAGTATCCCTTTGAGAATTTACGCTGATAATCTGCCCGATGAATTTGAAGTACGCGCAGAGATCATTATGCCTCACAAAAGTTTTATAAGGCTTAATGAAGATAAACAGAAAAATAACGAACCACTTTTTGCCAATCCGCGCAATGCTGCATCGGGAAGTCTGAAACTACAGGATTCTTCGTTGGTAGCTAAAAGAAATCTGGATTGCTACGTTTATGGAATCATGGGCAACAACCTGCCTTTTCAGTCTCATTTTGAAAATCTTGAAAAAGCCAAACAATGGGGGTTCAAAGTGGCAGATCTTACCCGTAAATGTTCTAATATTCAAGAAGTAATGAATTTCATAGAGGAGGTTGAAACCCTTCGGAGCAACCTTCCATATGACATTGATGGGATAGTTATTAAAGTTAATGATTACAGTCAGCAGGAGCAACTGGGCTATACAAGCAAATTTCCGCGGTGGGCTATTTCTTACAAGTACAAAGCAGAGCAAGGTGTAACACGTTTGCTGGACGTGACATACCAGGTGGGACGCACAGGAGCTGTAACCCCTGTGGCTATTCTTGAGCCGGTGCTGGTTGCCGGTACAACAGTAAAGAGGGCATCTCTTTATAATGCAGATAAAATGGATGAACTTGATTTACACTATTATGATACTGTTCTTGTGGAAAAAGGCGGTGAAATCATTCCCAAAATTGTTGAGGTAAATACCGGATTACGGCAGGTAAATTCAAAAAAAATCTTATTTGCTACTCATTGCCCCGAATGCAATACAATTCTCATAAGGAATGAAGGTGAAGCTGTGCACTATTGCCCCAACAGCGAAACCTGTCCGCCACAGATTCAGGGTAAAATTGAGCACTTTATCAGCCGAAGGGCGATGAATATTGAAGGGCTCGGGGAAGGACGAGTTGAAGTGCTTATACAAAATGCTCTTATCAGAAACATGGCCGACCTTTACGATTTGAAATATGACCAGCTTCTGGGTCTGGAAAAAGTTGTAACTGACGAAATTACCGGCAAACAAAAAAAAATCAGCTTCAGAGAAAAAACTGTCAATAACATTTTAAATGCAATAAACACTTCACGCGATATTCCATTTGAGCGGGTACTCTATGCACTTGGAATTCGCCATTTGGGCGAAACCGGTGCCAAAAAACTGGCAAGACATTTCGGTAATATTGATAAAATACGTAATTCAAATTTTGAAGAACTCATTGCAGTTCCTGAAATAGGTGAAAGAATTGCCGGCAGTATAATAGACTATTTTGATGATGAGCAAAATGGCGAAATAGTAAACCGGCTTGTAGAAGCAGGGCTAAATTTCAAAGCAGAAACTGTTTTGCAAGAAGAACCTGGAAACCTACCGCTTGAAGGAAAGAGCTTTGTGGTTTCGGGTGTTTTTGAAGGTTATTCCAGAAATCAGATCAAGGATCTCATCGAGCAGAAAGGGGGGAAAAATGTTTCTTCTCTCTCATCAAAAACTGATTTTCTCCTGGCCGGAGATAAAATGGGTCCCGAAAAAAAGAAAAAGGCAGAAGAGTTGAATATTCCGATTATAACTGAAGAGGACTTTAACAAAATGATTGAATAGGAAGTTAATGTATGGCTTTTGCACCCACAATAAGACCGTCTTTAATGGTAAGTTTCCTGTCGGCCATATTAGCCAGTTCATTATTATGGGTAACAATCACAAAAGTTTGCTTCAACTCATCACGTAATTCAAAAAACAGCTTATGAAGTTCCTTTGAAGTTTCGGAATCGAGATTTCCACTGGGCTCATCTGCAAGGACAACCGCAGGATCATTGATAAGCGAACGGGCTACTGCAACGCGCTGTTGTTCACCGCCGGAAAGTTCGCCAGGCTTATGATCCAGCCGTTCATTTAATCCGAGCATATCAAGCAATTTAGTGGCTTTTTCGGTTACCTTAGATGTAGGTCTGTTTCCTATAAATCCCGGTATGCAAACATTTTCAAGTGCAGTAAACTCAGGTAACAGATGATGAAACTGGAAGACAAATCCAATATTATTATTTCTGAATGCAGACAATTGTTTATCCTTCATTCCTCTTAACTCAGTGTTGTTTATTATTAAACTTCCACTGTCGGCTTTATCTAATGTGCCGATAATATGCAGCAAAGTAGTTTTACCCGCACCTGATGCACCCACAATAGAAACTATTTCTGCCTTTTTAATTTCAATATCAATTCCTTTTAGCACCTGCAAAGTGCCATATGATTTTTTAATATCTTTTGCTAAAATCATTTATTAATTATTGAGTATATATTTCCAAGCTGATAATCTTTCCTGATAAGAATACTCAGCAATTCTATATTCTATTGTGATATTCTTCAGAAAAGCCCAAAGATATCAAAATTATTACTTATGGATTCAAGCTCATGAAAGGTTTAAAGTTTCGATTTTGAGACCGGAAAATTAATCACCACTCCGAAGGCCTTATAATCACATCAGAATCATGATACTCTTCATATTCTGATTGTCTTATCAATTCCGGCCATTGGAAATCCATCTCCGGGACATGGGTTTCTTTTTCATCTTCCTTTATTAAATCGAATACTTCAGTGGTATCTTCATCAGGAACTACAACCCAGGGTTGGTGAAAATGAAAGGTTTCTGCAGGGACTTCATTCTCACTGATTGGCAATTCAGGTTCTGATAAATCAACGGATAGTTGATTAATTCGTCCGAAATGGAACTGAGCCAGCAGAAAGATGGAAACAAAACT
>PWLF01000195.1 GCA_003559475.1 Bacteroidales bacterium | reverse complement strand
TTTTATATTTAACAAGAAGTTGTGGGTTTTGAGTAGTTTATGGTTTTATATAATATTATATTTTAATTTCATATTTGTGATAGCTGCAGAAATAAGTAAAAATTCATATTGATAATAATTAATATGTTTTTTGCGTTTTTATGGTAATAATTAAGTAATTATTTTAATATATTTGCAAGGTTAAAATAATTAAAATATTATAAACTTAAAAAAACAGAAATGCAAACAACTACATTAAAAAAAATGTTATCAGGTATAACATTAATGCTATTAATCTGCTTTAATGGAATTTCTCAAAAAGCAAATCAAGAAACTTTTACTATTCCTGCTGAAAGTTCTTTTCAAACAGTTAATCAAAAAAAATATAATGAGAGTTACTCTGAGAAAGGGTTAAAAGAAGAAGGTGACTGGTTATATTGGCACAGTGGGGACGAACATACAGAGTTTGGGTTAGATGAAGGCGGTCCTATAAAATGGGCGACGGCTATTCGTTTTAAACCTGAACATCTTACTTCCTATGATGGAAAAGAAATAACTAACTTTAGAATTCAAGGAGGTCAAAGTATTCCGGATGATGCAGCATTAAAAATTTATCAAGGGGTTGATTCTGACAACCTGACTGAAAAAAGAAGTCAAAATATTTTAAATGATCTAGCTACTAATACATGGAGTGATATTATTTTAAATAATCCTTATGAGGTAAATGCCAATGAAGAATTATGGATTGTGGTTGAATGGGATGATAAAGGAGAGGGCTGTCATCCTGCGGCACTTGATACCACGGATACAAATGCGGATGGATTAGGAAATTTTCATAGAACAATCTCCGGGAACTGGAGAAAAATATCATCACAAGGAGTTACAGGTAACTGGAAGAAAGAAATACAAATTGATAGTGATTGGATGTATTGGCACGGAGAAGCATTACATACATTGCAGGTTGGGACAATAGCAAGGGAGTGGATAAGTGCAATTGGTTTTGAAACAGACGATATTAAGCAACATAATGGAAAAGCTTTAAGCAAAGTAAGAGTATTTGTAAACGATATCCCTAGTAGAGCTACTCTCAAAGTTTGGCAAGGAAATGATATTAATAATTTAACTGAATATCGAAGTCAGGTATTTAATGACTTGCTTCAGGATGATAGTTGGATAGAAATAGAGTTATCTCAACCATATACTGTAAACGCAAATGAAGAACTTTTTGTTGGCGTATTATGGAATGATTCTGATCCAAATGTTTCACCGGCAATGTTTGCTAATAATGTTAATGCCGATGGGAAAGGAAATCTTGTTAATATCTGGCATCAGGGATGGGAAACATTATCAGATATCGAACTTGATGGAGACTGGCTGATCGAAGTCTTTTTTGAAAAAGAAATTGCATTATTTGATATAGAGTTTGATATAATGGACCAGAATTTTAACCCAATAAATGATGCAACCGTTAATCTCAATGGAATTCAAAATCCTCCCGGTAATTATTTATTTGAAGGGTATTCGCCTGATTTCTATCAATATGAGGTGACAAAACAAGGGTATAACAGTGTTATTGATTATTTGCAAGTTATTAACGCTGATGTTCTGGAAGAAGTTATTCTTATTAAAGATGATACTTATACTGTGGATAATGAATTAGACTTTTTTGAAGTTTATCCTAATCCGGCAAATAATGAAATTAATATTAAAGACAATGAATTGATGGAAAATGTTAATATAGTAGATATTGCAGGAAGAAGTGTGTATAATAAGAGTACAGATAAAAAGCAAGTTACAATTAATGTTCAGGATTTTGATAAAGGAATGTATATATTAATAATAGAATCTAAATCAGGGATTTTTAATAAGAAGATTAATATTATAAAATAAATTTTTGTAAAATTTTAAGTGTTTTATATAAGTTTTATAAAAAAAAAGTTATTATATTTGTCGACTTGCATTTGTTAAACACTTGTATTTGTTGAAAAACAAGAGAATGCAAAGCAAATTAATTGATAAACTAAAAAATTATATATTTAAAATTGTTATGAAGAAAAGCGCCTTTTATTTTTCGGTTTTTATTATTTGTACATTATTTATTAATATTAGTAATATATATGGGCAGAATAATATTGAAAGTATAACATTTAACAAGGAAACAATACAAGAACAGCATTATAGAAGTACTGAAGATGTAAGTCATAGACACTATAATAATAATGATCTTAAGAATCTTACAAAAGAAGATTATGTTCCAGGTGTAATACAAGTAAAATTCCATAAGGACTTTGAAGATTATTTGAAAAACATAGATCTTAAATCCGGCAATAGTGGATATGTTAAGACAGGCATACCTGCTTTAGACAGAATTAACAAAAATTATAAAATACATGAATATAAGTGGGTTATAGGTCAATTGTATGAATTCTCAGAAGTGTCAAAAAATAATAAATTTAAGCATAAAGAATGGGGTTTGCATAGATGGTATGATTTAAGAATTGATAAAAAATCAGATCTTATAGAAGCTGTAAAAGAACTAAGAAAATTGAAAGAAATCGAGTATGCTGAGCCCGAGTATAGAATTTTTCTTATTGAACCAATAGTTGGAGAGCAAATAAAGTCTGATAATAAAGACAATAACGATAAAGGATGGTCTCCAAATGATATGCATTATCATAAGCAATGGGGTTTAAATAATACGGGGCAAAACGGTGGCCTTGAAGGATGGGATATAGATGCAGAAAGAGCGTGGGAGATAGAAACAGGAAATTCTAATGTAATTGTTGGAGTAATTGATACAGGTGTTCAATATGATCATCCGGATTTAGCACCTAATATGTTCGAGGATATTGGACCTCAGGGTGAAAGCACAGTACCTGATATGCATGGCACTCATGTTGCTGGAACAGTGGCAGCAGCTTCTAATAACTCAATTGGTGTCGCCGGAGTTGCAGGTGGAAGTGGTGATTGTCCTACTGGAGGTGATGGAAGAAGAATATGCGATGGAGTTAGAATTATGTCTATTGACCTTCTTTCTGGTGACGGAGTTGTTGGTAACCCCCTGCCCATATATACTTATATGGTAGACCATGGAGTTGCAATATCTCAAAATAGTTGGAGCTCAGGACCTAATTTTAATCATAGTATAAGAGAAGGTATTGATTTATTCAATGAAGAGGGTGGAGGAACCGCTTTGGATGGAGGAATAACAATTTTTGCCGCCGGTAATAGTAATAGTGATGAACCAAATTTTCCAGGTTATTATGAAGGTACTATAGCGGTTGGAGGGTATAATAGAAGAGGTGAAAAATGGGAAGTATTATATGGCGGAGATGGAGGTTCTAATTATGGATACTGGGTTGATATTTCAGCTCCTGCTGTTGATATATATTCCACAGATAAATGGGATGGAACTTTTAATTACAGAGCTAGTACGGGAACTTCGATGGCAGCACCTCATGTGTCAGGTGTAGCTGCCCTCTTGGTTTCTAAAGCTTATGGAGAGCTAAACAATCAGGTTTTAAAAAACATTCTTTTAGAAAGTGCAAGAGAAGAATTATATGATATTAACCCTGATTATATTGGTTTACTTGGTACAGGTGCAGTTGATGCTTTTGCAGCTCTTGAACTTTTAAGTACTTTAAAAAAAGTAACATTTGAAATTGAGGATACTGATGGAGTAGAAATTGATTCTGCGGTTGTGACAATAGATGACCTGCAAAATGAACCAGGAGACTATTCTTTTATGCTAATTGATAAATGCGACCAAACATTAGACTATAAAGTTGAAAAGTATGGATATATCACAGTGGAAGACCAAATACTTATGGATGATGATGAAATAACTGTAAATATTGTTATGGAAGTTGCTCCTGTTGTTACGTTTGTTATAGAAGACGAAGATAATAATGAAATTGATGACGCGACAATAATTTTTGGTAATGATCAAAAAGAACCGGGAGATTATATTATAACAGTACATAAATATGGAAATCACGAATATTCAGTTCATAGGGAAGGATATCTAATTGTTAGAGATGATATTTATGTTGATGATGATGCTACTATTAATATAACAATGGAACCGGCATATATAATAACTTTTGAAGTTGAAGATACAGAGGGTGCAGAAATAGATGATGCTGTAATTACTTTTAATGAGGTGCAAAATAGCTCAGGAGAGTATGTCTTTGAAATAATGGAAGAGGGTACTTATGAATATATAGTAGAAAGACAAAACTTTCTAACCTATAAAAATGATGTTTATGTTGATGGGGATGCTACTATTAATGTAATAATGGACCCTGCATATATTGTAACGTTTGAAGTTGAAAACCTAGAAGGAGCTGAAATTAATGACGCTATAATTACTTTTAATGGTGTTCAAAACAGTCCGGGAAATTATGAGTTTAGCATTGTAGAAGAAGATAATTATAATTTTATTGTAGAAAGACAAGATTATTTTACATACAGAGGAGATGTTTATGTTGAAAGTGATACTACTTTGCTCGTTGTAATGGATGACCCGCTAATTGTTTTATTTGATGTTAAAGATCAGGACTATAATGATATAACAGATGCTGTTGTAACTTTCAACAGAATAACTAACCCCCCGGGAGATTATCAGTTTAATGCTCCCGCTGTAAGAACGTATCGTTATGAAGTTGAAAGACAAGGATATTATGATGTAGCACAAAATATTAATGTAACTAGAGATATGGAGATTATTGTAATTATGGAAAGAGACGGTACTTTTATTGAAGAAATTGATCATAATTACAAGGTGTCGATATATCCAAACCCTGCTTTTACGAATTTTGCTATTGAAACAAATCAAGAAATTAGCAACATTTCAATAATTAATTTAAATGGCAGGCTTATTAAAAAAATTGATAATGTGAATGGATTTAAAACAGAAATTGATGCAAGTAATATTGATAGTGGCGCATATTTTTTAAATATTAAGTTTAAAAATGATGTTTCTGTTAATAAAAAAATTCAAATTATAAATTAATTATTCGGAAATATTTTGAATATATATTGAAAACGCAATAAATATTTCTTAAAAATTCTTAAATTTTTAAGAAATTATAAATGAAATAAAAAAATTATTAATTTTGTATTTAATTAGGTTATTATATACTAAAAGTTTTTATTTGATTATTATAATAGAAAACTGTTTAAAATCATTAATTTGAAATAATAGATTATATTGTTAGCTTAATTATTTTATTTAAAAATTATTGTTTAATTTAAAATTTTTATCAATTATGAAGAGAGTAACACAAACTATTGCAATCGGGTTGTTTATGGCTTTTTTATTTTCAACCCATGGAAATTCTCAAACAATTCAAAAAGCAGAATCAGTTAAACCTTTTTCGATAGAGTTTAATGCTGAAAAGGATGGAGATTGGATGGGACATTATGGACCTATAGAAGATGAGAATCTTGGTGCTATAGGTGTTCAAGGAGAAGAACCTCCTTTTTACTTTACAACTGCTGTAAAATGGGAGCCTTCTGAACTTACAGGTTTAAATGATCATCAGGTAACAAGAGTGAGATTTGGTGTTAGTGATGAACCAAATAGTGCTAGAATTGTTATTTGGCAAGGAGCTGATGAAGGTAATTTAATAGAATGTACTTTTGAGGATGTTAACCCACAAACCGGGATAGACAATGAAGTAGACCTAACAGTTCCATGTGTTATTAATGCTAGTGAAGAACTTTGGTTTACCATAGAATGGGATGATGTTGGTGCTGGATCTTTCCCAGCTTTATACGAAAATTCTACAAATACCCAAGGTTATGGTGACTTGTTAATGGTTGGAACACCCACCACTGAAAATTCCGGCTGGATGACTCTTAATGTTGTAGATGGTGTTGATCAAGGTGCGTGGATAAAAGAAATATTTGTTGAAGGCGAGTTTGAAGGAGATTATTATGATGTATTGTTCATAGTAACTAACGAAGATGATGATGCGGTTGCCGGAGCAACAGTTAGTATTGATGGAAAAACAGGAGTTACTGATTCTAACGGAGAAGTTGAAATCGAAGATGTTAGAGAGTTTGATAGAGCTTGGACAGTAAGTCATCCTAATTATGCAAATGCTTCAGGCAGTGTTACAGTTGTAGATGGTGTTGTTGTTGAAGTAACACTTTCAGAAGATACAAATTTTATAGTTGATACTGAAACCAACGAATTAGCAGTTTTCCCAAATCCTGCGTCTGAAGTAATCAATATTACTAATAATAACACTATCAACGAGGTTAGAGTATTTGACCTTACAGGTAGAACAATCTTTGGTGAAACTGTTAATGATAACCAAACTGTTATTAATGTTAGCGAATTTAACCAAGGAATCTATATCATTCAAATTGAAACTGACAACGGTGTTGAATCTAAAAGATTTAACGTTGTTAAGTAAATAAAAGATTATAAGTAATTTTTGAGAATTTCCAAAAAAGGGAGAGGCTTTTAAAAGTCTCTCCCTTTTTTTATTAAAAAAAATTAATACAGAATCCTTCAATAACCTAATAATTTTTAGCATTTTTTGTTTGTCAAGTGAGATTATTTTTAATAATTTTGCTAAATATTTTGTATATGATTAAAAAGAAAAAACGTAAACGTTCTTTGAAAACTTGATGCTATTTTTATACAAGAATTATTTGTTTTATAAAATAATATAATGTATAAATATTCTAGTGTTAAGAAATCTGTCCTGTGTGTTATCCTAAATTCTTAAGGATATTGAAAAATTTTAAATAATTATTTTAATCTTTTTGATTAAATTTTTATAGAGTTTTCTCGAATCTGCATAAATATCCAGAGGGTAATGCAAAGCCCATACAATAGAAAATTGTTCTAATACTATTGTTTTAAAAGGGATCCTCAATGGCTCAAATAATAACATTATAAATCTTTTGAGCAAATAGGTTAGTAGTATATTAGAAAAATCATTCAGATATTTATATGCCTGTTTTACATGTTATATAAGTATTTGGCATATTAATTTGCCTTATAGTAAGCCAAATTATTTTGATTTTTTTAATAATATAATTGCAGTTATATTAATTGCAATTATATATATTTAGTTAAAATTCGCATTGAGTTTTTGCTGTAGCTAGTATTTAAATACTTGTTAGATTTATTATAAAAATAGAAGGTTTTAATTAAAATGTGATAACATAATAAATAGTTAAACCATTTTATTAAATCAGATAAAATCAAGGAGTGTTTTATTTTGCTTTTATCTATTATTTATGAAGTATAATTTATTTATTAACTAAAACAAAATCAACATGAACATGAAAAGATTAATTAATTTTTGTGGGTTACTGTTGTTCCTGAGTTTTTCTTCGTTTGGTCAAGATCAAGAAATCAATATTTCAGGAACAGTTACTGATGCTTCAACCGGAGAGTCTATTCCCGGAGTAACTGTTGTGGTAAAAGGGACAACAACAGGTAGTATTACATGTGCACAAGGGGAGTACGAGATTACTGCACCATCTGATGCAATTCTTGAATTTTCATTCGTTGGGATGGAAACTAAAGAGGTTAGAGTTGAAGGGCGCAATGTAATAGATGTAGCTATGGAGTCTGAACTTGTTGCTTTGGATGAAGTAGTGGTAGTTGCTTATGGAACTCAGAGACG
>PWLF01000224.1 GCA_003559475.1 Bacteroidales bacterium | reverse complement strand
TGGGAATAAATTCTCATAGAAAACTTTTGCTTTTTCTATTTTTTGTGTAATTTAGCAAAATTAAAGACAATTTTCATTATAAACACTTAAATGTCAACATTTTAATTTTTAGAACCCCCCTTAAATATTTTTTATCAAAAAAATAGTCCAGTAATCAAAAATCAAGATATGATATCAGGCATAATTTTGGAGTAAAAATCCCATGCCACGATGCCGGCTGTAACGCTTACATTAAAAGAATGTTTAGTCCCGAATTGAGGTATTTCTATATTGTAATCACAGTATTCTAATACATTATCATCAATCCCTTTCACCTCATTGCCGAAGATTACGGCATATTTATTGTTTTTTCCGGGAGTAAAAGAATCAAGATTTACAGACCCCTCTACTTGTTCTATGGAGACAATAATATAGTCATTATCTTTTAAAGATTTAACGGCATCAGTTGTTTTTTTAAAATATTCCCAGCTAACTGCTTTTGTTGCTCCTAATGCTGTTTTTTCAATTTCTCTATTAGGCGGGCATGCTGTTATGCCACATAAGATTATCTTTTCTAAACGAAAGGCATCGGCAGTACGAAATATTGAGCCGGTATTGTGCATACTCCTTATATTATCAAGGACATACACCATTGGAAATTTCTTTTTTTGCTTGAATTCTTCTACTTTAAGCCTCTTAAGCTCATCCATTGAAAGTTTCTTCATCTATTCAAAATAAAGTTATAATAATGCTTAATCAGCTTTTTTAAGTAGTTGCTCAACAAGTTTTGGTGTTCCTGTGCCGGCTTTCTCTTTAATAAGGTTAACATCAGGAGCATGTACTTCGCCGGGGTCTATCAAGTATATAGGGATTCCCGGCTTGACATAATTTACCAAGCCCGCAGCAGGATAAACATTCAAAGATGTCCCTATTATAAGGTAAATATCAGCGGAAGATGAAATTTCGGCAGCTTTTGGAATTAATGGGACGGGCTCACCAAACCATACAATATGAGGGCGTAGCTGAGAGCCTTTTTCACATTTTTGATCTTTTTTTAATTCCCATCCTTCCAACTCATAAACAAGGTTTTCATCAATTGAGCTACGCACTTTTTTTAATTCTCCGTGGAGATGTAAAACTTTGGAAGACCCTGCTCGCTCATGCAAGTCATCAACATTTTGGGTTATAATATGCACATCATATTTTTCTTCCAGTTTAACAAGTGCATAATGCGCAGGATTCGGTTTTACCTCATGAAGTTGCTTACGGCGCTGATTATAAAAATCTATAACCAAATCTATATTACGCTCCCAGGCTTCAGGAGTAGCCACCTCAGATATATCATATTTTTCCCATAATCCGCCACTATCACGAAATGTGCTTATTCCACTTTCTGCACTAACACCGGCTCCAGTTAAAACTACAACTCTCTTTTTTGACATATTTTTTTAGTTTTAATTAAACTTTTACAAAGGTATTAATTATTTGATTAATGGAAAATTATTATCATTATAGGAGTTTTAGAGGAAAGTGCTCCCTTTCTTCTTCCGGCTTCCACCCCTAATACAATCCGCTTCTCCTTCTTAAAAACCACTCCAATGACACAATTAAAAGTATTAAAAAGAACAACCAATTCAAGCTTATTGCATCTTTAAAACTTTTTTGGGAGTATATTAAAGGTCTTATATCCTTTCTTTTCGTTATTTCATCAAACAACTTTTCCCACTCTCCGGGATAAAACATTTTTCCGTCGTTTTCTTTAGCCAACCTATACATTAAACCATGATTAGCAATAGTTTGCAATTTTTCAATATTCAGTTTTGCTACACTGAATTTCCCCTTATCCGTATATTTATCATCTCCTACTTCCACATAAGCTTCATATTTATAATCGCCGGCAGCAAAAGTTCCTGCATCAAGAGTGTAAGCATTCGCTGTTCTGCTAAAAACATAAGGATACTCAACGCCTTCTTCATTAATTACTGTTATATGCAATTCCGGTTCATTAATAAGTTCATAGCTTTGATTGTAAACTTCAGCGGTAAAGTGAACAGGTTCATTTTCATAATAAACATTCTCCGAGGAAACTTGTAGATGATCTCGGTCTTCCATTAAAGATAAGTACTGAACCATTTTGGATATGAAATCATTAAGTATATTATGATTTTGTTCATGCATATAGTTGTGCAACCTCCACCTCCAAAGTCCTTCGCCGGTTATTACGCCGTTTTTTTGCCTCCTGTCATCAGAAAAAGCAACAAGAGGGTCATCAGTTACAACATTCCCGATTTTCTGAAAAAGAAAAGTTCGGACATTGCCTGCCATTTCATAACCGGCAAACTTTGCATGTAAGGGAGGTAAATATTTGAAAAAATTCTCTGTATTTTCATCAATACTAAACAGAGAAAAATTTTGATTAAATTCAGGCAATACTTCATTAAAATTATCGGAACGAGGGGTTATAGTTATTCCCGTTTGCAAATTATTAAATGTTGAAATATTAGTTTGACTACCCAGCACATACAATCTTGGAATGCTATGTTCATCAAGGCTTTCCATTATTTCTGATAATGAATGCCGATTTGATGGGAGTTGATGAAATATAACGAGATTAAACTTATTAACATTTTTATCAAACTCATTTATTTGAAATGAGCTCACTTCATATCTGTCATTTTTTTCAATACTTTGCTTGATGGCGCCAACGTCAGGATGAGGGGAGTTAGAAAGGATTAAGACTTTTTGACGGCTATCCAGCACTTCTATAAAAAAATCCATTGAATTATTTTCAAGATTTACTTCACCTTCAACCGGAGATAATTCTACGCTATATCTTTGTAACCCCGGCTCTTCAGCTCTAAGCATAAAGTCAACTGTTTCAAAATGATGATTTGAGCGGATATCAATTTTTTTTGAAAATACCTCATTATTATCTTTTCTTACAACCAACTCCGTTGATTCTCCCATGCACTCAATCGCTTCAATTTGTGCTTGGACGGGAAATTTATTATCAAGATATGTTACCCTGTTATGAAGAATATCCGAGAGTATAATGTCTTTTTTCGGGACAGTATCACCGAGAGCAATAGTATAAAGAGGAAAATTGTTTGTTTCAGATGCATATACCGGATTTATGCCTCTATTATAAATCCCATCAGAAGCTATTATGATTGCTCCTACATTTCTGTTATTATAATTAGTTTGAATTCCGGCAAAAATTTCAGCCATATTAGTTACTTGCTCATCATAAGTAAATTCATCATTTCTGCTAAAAGATTCTCCGAAAGTATATGTCCTAAAATCATATCTGCCTTCAAACTTATTCTTAATAAAATCTACTTCATCAGGATATTCGTTTATAAAATATGAAGAATCCGGGCCAAAGCTAACAGACCCGGTGTTATCTTGTACGAAAAGAATTATCGGGTCTTCTTCAACATTTGTCAAACGTTCTATCATTGGCGAAAGAATCAAAACAGATATTATAAATATCATAATGAATCTGAAAACCCCTAAAATCAAGGAAGTCCTTTTGCTTATATCTTCTTTATTTCTATAATAAAGTAAAAAAGCATAACCGGCACTTAATAAAATACACAGTAATAAAACCCAATAAGAATAATCAAATGTTATATTGAAACTCATCTAAAAATTAATTAATTGTTTTACTTACTAATAAATATTTCAAAAAAGATATCAAGTTTTATAAGCTTTAATATTTATAAAACATAACGACATACATCATTAAATTGTTACCTGTTAAATGTTTATTATTTATTAAGAAATTGAGTAAATGGGTAAAATTTGGCTTTCTCTCAAGGTGTTGTCGTGCCGGTTTTTTTAATTTTTTTTATGCTTTTATTAAATTCAAGACTGAGTCGTTTGTTGGCACATATCAATTATCGTATTTATAACTAAAACTTTTTATGTTTTATAATACAAAAATATTAAAACCATTTTTTCAACATTTTTCTTAATTTTGCAAAATTCAAGATTAATTTTTTAAACAATAAAAAATACAGTTAAATTGTGAAAATATCCTATAATTGGCTTAAGGAATATATTGAAACTGAAGAGTCTCCTGAAACAATTGCAGTATGGCTTACAGATTCGGGCTTGGAAGTTGAAAAGCTGGAAAAACACCAGACTATTAAGGGTGGATTGGAAGGGGTGATAATTGGAGAGGTCTTATCTTGTGAGAAGCACCCCAATGCAGACAAGCTTACTCTTACTACAGTTGATATTGGCAAAGAAGAGAAGCTTAGCATTGTTTGTGGAGCTCCTAATGTGAAAGAAGGACAAAAAGTGCCGGTTGTTACTGTTGGAGCTACTCTTTATACAGAAAAAGGTGATTTGAAAATAAAAGAAGCAAAAATTAGAGGACAGCTATCGCAGGGAATGATATGTGCCGAAGATGAACTTGGAATCGGAACATCTCATGATGGGATTATGGTACTTGACCCTGATGTGCCGGTTGGAACGCCCGCAAAAGAATATTTCGGCATAGAAGAGGATTGGGTATTTGAAATTGGACTTACTCCAAACAGAATTGACGGAGCTTCACACATGGGAGCAGCAAGAGATATTGCAGCAGTAATTAATTGTTTGAATAAAAACCAAAAAAAGAAATTAAAAAATCCTGAAGTTGATAAATTCAAAGTGGATAATGAAAGTCTTCATATCCCCGTTGAGATTCACGACGAAAAAGCTTGTATAAGATATAGCGGATTGACAATATCAGATATAAAAGTGGAAGAATCACCTAATTGGCTTAAAAACAGGTTAAAAGCAATAGGGCTTAAACCCTTAAACAATATTGTTGATATAACAAATTTTGTTTTACATGAAACCGGTCAACCCCTCCATGCTTTTGATACTTCTAAAATAAAAGGGAATAAGATAATTGTTAGAAAAGCTGAAAAAAATACTTCTTTCTTAACTCTTGAAGAACAAGAAATTAAGTTGACAGCAGATGATTTGATGATTTGTAATGCCGACGAACCTATGTGTCTTGCAGGGATATTGGGAGGCATAAATTCCGGAATTAATTATGAAACAAAAAGTCTGTTTCTTGAAAGTGCATGTTTTGAAGCTTCTACTATAAGAAAATCTTCAAAATATCATCAGTTGAATACAGATGCATCTTTCCGTTTTGAGAGAGGCTCCGACCCCAACATGACTATATATGCACTGAAAAGAGCAGCTATGCTTATCAAAAATATTGCAGGGGGTAAAATATCTTCAAAAATTGTTGACGTTTATCCAAAGCCTGTTCAAAATAAAGAAATTAAATTTTATTATAGCGAACTTCAAAGACTTGTTGGTCAAAATATTGAGAAAAGCATTGTAAAAAATATTTTAAATTCATTGGAAATAGAAATATTAAAAGAAGAAGCTGACCATCTCTTGTTATCTGTGCCTCCATTTAGAGTTGATGTTGACAGGCAGGCAGATGTTGTTGAGGAGATTCTTAGAATATATGGTTATAATAATATTGAAATTCCTGAAAAGTCCCGAACTTCAGTAGTTTTAAACCCGAAACCCGATAAAGAACATCTGCAAAATCAAGTCTCGGATATGCTATCAGGACAGGGATTCAGAGAAATTATGAATAACTCTTTGACGAATATTGAATATTATAAGAATAATAAATATTATCTCGAGAATAATACTGTAACTATTTTAAATCCAACAAGTAAAGACCTTAATGCTATGAGGCAAACTTTACTTTACGGTTTTTTAGAAACGGTTTCAAGAAATATAAATTATAAAAATAATGACTTAAAGCTTTATGAGTTCGGCAATACATATAAGCTTATTAACAGGGAAAGCGGTGACTCTCTCGATAAATATGATGAAATTATTAATTTGGGGATTCTGACTACAGGAAAAAGATTTAATGAAAACTGGAAATTTGATGATGTTGATTCTGATTTTTTTGATATGAAAAATCGTGTAATTAATATTATCAAAAAAATGGGTGGAAATCTTTTTAATATCGAAGAAGTTGAGAATGACAGACATCCTGATTTTGCTTATGCTGTTGATTACAACTATTATAACCGGACAATGGTGACAGTAGGAAAAATTTCAGATGATTTATTGAAAAAATTTGATGTAGAGCAAGATGTTTTCTTTGCATCTATTGACTGGCAAGAGATGGTTGATTTGCATGCAAGACACCTAATGGAGTTCGAAGAACTTACGAAATATCCGGATGTTAGGCGAGACCTTGCATTGCTAATAGACAAAAATGTTTCATATAAGCAAATAGAAGAGTTAGCATTTAAAATTGAAAGTAAATATCTTGTTGAAATTAATCTTTTTGATGTTTATCAGGATGATGAAAAAACCGGCAAAGACAAAAAGAGTTATGCAATTAGTTTTATATTGAGAGATAAAACTAAAACAATGACGGATAAGCAAATAGATAAAATAATGAATAATCTTGCAGATGCATTTAAAAAATATCTTGGAGCATCTATAAGATAAATTATTGCGAAAATACCATTTCCCCGTTGACAAAGGTTTTTTCAATTTTCAGGTCATATAACTTGCTTTCTTCTACTTCGAGTAGGTCTTCATTGAGCACTACAAAATCAGCGAATTTACCTTTTTCAAGGCTACCTTTTATCTTTTCTTCAAAATTTGCTTTTGCTGCCCATATAGTCATAGCTTTAAGTGCTTCTTCTCTGCTTAATGCCTCTTCAGGGAGAAATCCTCCTTTTGGATTACCGTCTTTATCTGTTCTTGTAAAAGCAGCGTGATAGCCGAATAAAGGGTTTGTGGGTTCTATGGGAAAGTCGCTGCCATTTGCAATCCATTCGTTTTGTTCAAGTAAAGTTTTAAAAGCGTAAGCATATTTTATCCTGTCTCCTAATCTGTCAGGAGCCCAGCCCATATCAGATACGGCATGTATAGTTTGCACTGAAGGCACAATATTATATTTCCCAAACATATAAAAATCGTCAGGGGAAACCACTTGTGAATGTTCAATTCGCCACCGCCTATCATTTTCGGGTTCAAGGAATTTTTTGTAAATATTAAGCATTAATCTTACAGCAGAATCTCCTATACAATGAGTGTTGACCTGAAAGTTGTTTTTAAAAGCAAGTTTGCAAACTTCTTCTAAAAAATCGGTTGTTTCAACGGTAAGACCTTTATTGTTTTTATCGTCACTGTATGGTTCAAGGAGAAGAGCTCCTCGTGAGCCAAGAGCTCCGTCGGCAAAGAGCTTGATGGAGCTGACAGTTAGCTTGTCAGTTATATATGGTCCTGAAGATAAAAATGCTTTAAAGTTTTCTTCGTTTGGGTTTAACATAGCATAAATCCTGATTTTTAATTCTCCTGACTTATGTAAGCTGTCAAGCATTTCTATCTCTTCTTTATCCAATCCTGCATCACTCACTGAAGTTAAGCCAACGGAAAAGAGCTTTTGTTGTGCTTCTTCAATAAGCCGTATAGTTTCTTCTTTTGAAGGAGAGGGTATTTTGGATGTGACTAAACCCATTGCACGACCCATTAACAACCCCGTAGGGTTGCCGTTTTCTTTTACAACATCTCCACCGGATATTTTTGTGTTATTATCAATGTTTGCTATACTAAGTGCTTTTTCATTAGCAATGCCTGCATGACCGTCAACTCTAACTATGTAAACAGGTCTGTCGGGAAAAGCTTTGTTAAGTAGTTTATTGCAAGGCATTTGTGTGTCTTCCCACAAGTTTTGATCCCATCCTCTGCCAAGTACCCACT
>PWLF01000080.1 GCA_003559475.1 Bacteroidales bacterium | reverse complement strand
CTACCCGGACCCAGCTCAGAGAGAACTCTGTTTAACGGGCTTCTTTCATAGTAAGTTTGGGAAAAGGCATAATTTCTTTCATCTCCATACGTCTCTCCGTAAAATGACCTTTGAGCTGTTTCCCAGCTGGCTTGATATGATTTTCCCTGCTCTTCGCTGATATATGGAAGAAAATTTCGTGTCCTGTTGCCAAACTCATCATACACAAAAGGCTGTATAATATTCTTTTTATCAGGCGATTGCTTAACTTGAATGGTCTGTATTTCTCTGCCTATGCCATCAAAATACTTTATCAAAGTGCCCCGGTATTCCTCAGGAATGCTTTCAATATCAGTTGCTGCAACCCGTGGCGCATGTGATATAATATAATTTCTGTCTTCAGAAGGTGAACTCGCAAGGATAGGTTTATTGCTTATAAAAACAATAAAAAGACTGCAAAAAATTACTACTTTAGTCATCTTATTTAAGGTTAACAGGGTTAATATTTTCGCAACAAAAATAAATAAGTTTTTTTAAAAATGAAGTTTTTTTAACTTTTTTATTTATAAAAATAATTATATATTGTGTCTGTTTTTATAATGGGATAATTAGTAAAATTTTCAAATTAATAAATTTTAAAAAGATTAATAAAGTAATACAAAATAAAATATTAAATTTTATAAATTATGGCACTAATAAATGAAGCGGAAATCAAAAAGCAAGCAATTACTGATATTGCAAAAAAGATAATTTTAGCAGCTCGTACAGCACCAAAAGCGAGAGGGTTAGACAATCTGGAAATGGCTGTTTTAACAGACAATCATATAAAAACGCTCTCTGATAAAATGAAAGAAATTGGAGAAAAACATGACAATCATATTTTCCTGCGTGATTCTAACAATATTCTTGATTCAGCAGACGCTGTTATTTTAATAGGAACTAGATTTAAATCCTTAGGTCTTAAATTATGTGGTTTATGTGGATTCGGCAATTGTGAAAAAAAGGATGAACACCCTGAAGTTCCTTGTGCTTTTAATACAGGCGATTTAGGTATTGCAATAGGTTCTGCCGTAAGCATTGCTACTGATAACAAAATTGATAACAGGATAATGTACACAATAGGGTTTGCTGCAAAAGAATTAAATATGTTAAGTAAAAATGTTAAAATTATATACGGAATACCTTTAAGCGCAACATCTAAAAATCCTTTTTTTGACAGGAAATAATATAATCTTTTTATATAATTTTTAAAAAATTGCCACAAATTTTTAATTAACAAACAAGTAAGTGCATTTTTTTTAGTTTTGTAAAAAACATTTTGAGTTTATTTTTGTTTTAAATTTATAAGAGTTTTTTTTAATAATATTAAAATATTACAAAAGTAAAAAAATACTATGAAAAGAAATCCGAATATTGTCAAGTTTTCAGGTAAGCCTGTTACATTATTGGGCAAAATTGCAAAAGTAAATGCTCATGCAAAAGATTTTACAGGCATTAATACCGATTTAAAACCAGTTATGCTAAGTCAGTTTAAAGACAAAATAAGAGTAATAACATCTTTTCCTAGTGTTGACACAGAAGTATGTGCAATGCAAACCAGAAGATTTAACTCCGAAGCGTCAAAACTGCCAAATGTTCACATTATAACTGTTTCAAACGATCTTCCTTTTGCTCTCAAAAGATTTTGTGCTGCTGAAGGTATAGATAATATAACAACTCTCTCAGATCACAAAGATGTTGATTTTGGTATAAAGTATGGTTTTTTGATAGAAGAGTTCAGGTTGCTTGCAAGAGGTGTTGTAATTATTGATAAACAAAATATAATAAGATATGTCGAGTATGTTCCGGACATAACTCAAGAGCCGGATTATGAAAAAGCAATTGAAGCATTAGAAAGTATTACCTAAAATTATTTAAACATTTTTATTTTATATAGGATATAAAAAAAGGGCAAAATAAAATTTTGCCCTTTTTTCGTTAATAATTAAACTACAAACTTTATTACTTAACTTCTTCATAATCAACATCTGTAACATCTCCTTCATCATCATCTCCTCCATCTCGTTTATTATCTTCCTGTTGTTGATCTTGTTGTTGCTGTTGATCTCCTCCTTCTGCTCCAGCTCCTTGTGAAGCTTTATATAAATCTTCGCTAGCTGCTTGCCAAGCAGTATTTAGAGCATTCATTGAAGCATCTATAGCTTCAATATTTTTATTTTTGTGAGCTTCCTTAAGTTCATTTAGAGCTTTTTCAATAGGTTCTTTTTTTTCGGGAGGAATTTTATCTCCAAATTCCTTTAACTGCTTATCAGTTTGAAATATCAGGCTATCCGCTGAGTTCATTTTTTCTATTTCTTCTTTTGCCTTTTGGTCTTTTTCAGCATTAGCTTCTGCTTCTTCTTTCATTTTTTTAATCTCGTCATCTGACAGTCCTGAAGAAGCTTCAATACGTATCTCTTGAGATTTTCCTGAAGCTTTATCCTTAGCAGAAACATTAAGAATTCCATTGGCATCAATATCAAAACTCACTTCTATTTGAGGTACACCTCTTGGTGCGGGAGGAATACCATCAAGGTGAAAACGTCCAATAGTACGGTTATCATTAGCCATAGGTCTTTCACCCTGCAATACGTGAATTTCAACAGAAGTTTGATTATCTGCAGCTGTTGAAAAAGTCTCCATTTTCTTTGTTGGTATAGTAGTATTTGATTCTATCAATTTAGTCATAACCCCACCTAATGTTTCAATACCGAGTGATAAAGGTGTAACATCCAACAACAACACATCTTTAACATCACCACTAAGAACTGCACCTTGAATTCCGGCACCAATAGCAACTACCTCATCCGGATTAACTCCTTTTGAAGGCTTTTTACCAAAAAAGTCTTCAACCAATTTTTGTATAGCAGGTATTCTTGTTGACCCACCTACAAGTATTACTTCATCTATATCCGATGGTTTCATACCTGCATCACTAAGAGCTTTCTTACAAGGTTCGAGCGTTCTTTGTATAAGTTCATCACATAACTGTTCGAATTGACTACGTGTTAATGTTTTCACCAAGTGTTTTGGTATACCATCAATAGGCATTATGTATGGCAAATTTATTTCTGTTGATGTTGAACTTGATAGTTCGATTTTGGCTTTTTCCGCAGCTTCTTTTAATCTCTGCAAAGCCATCGGGTCTTTTTTAAGGTCAACACCTTCATCTTTTTTAAATTCATCTGCCAACCAGTTAATTATTATATCATCAAAATCATCTCCTCCCAGGTGAGTATCTCCATGAGTTGATTTAACTTCAAATACTCCATCTCCAAGTTCAAGTACAGAAATATCGAATGTTCCACCACCAAGGTCGAACACTGCCACTCTGATATCCTTATCTTTTTTATCAAGTCCATATGCTAGTGCTGCAGCTGTTGGTTCGTTTATTATTCTATGCACTTTAAGTCCTGCTATTTCGCCGGCTTCTTTAGTAGCCTGACGTTGAGAATCATTAAAATAAGCCGGTACTGTAATAACTGCATCATTAACTTCTTGTCCAAGATGATCTTCAGCAGTCTTTTTCATTTTTTGAAGTACAATTGCTGATAATTCTTGCGGAGTATATTTTCTATCATCAATCTTAACCCTAGTAGTATTATTTTCTCCTTTAACAACCTGATAACTAACGCGGTCCTTCTCTTTTCCCAATGAATCATAAGACATTCCCATGAAACGTTTTATAGAATAAATCGTTTTTTCCGGATTTATTATTGCTTGTCTTTTAGCAGGATCACCTACTTTTCTTTCTCCATTTTCAGTAAAAGCCACTAACGAAGGCGTTGTTCTTCTTCCTTCACTATTTTGAATTACTACAGGCTCATTACCCTCCATCACAGATACACATGAATTTGTTGTTCCTAAGTCTATTCCAATTATTTTACCCATTTTTCTATTTTTTTGTGTTTATACTTTTCAAAATTATTTTTAAAAACATAATACTCAATCATTATGCCAAGTTTTTTTATTTATTATTTTTTGAAAATATGGCATATAACACATAATTTTTAACAATCCGGCTACAATCCTTAAAATAGAAGTTTTACGCGAATAACAAGTATTATAAATGATAATTTTACAAAAATTTTAGGAAATAATAAAATATGCCAAAAAGACAGTTTTCGAAAATATAAAAGCAAAAAGATTAAAAAAATTATTTTTTAATAGTAGCTTTAATAAAACTAACAAAAAGGGGGTGAGGTGAAGCTACAGTACTCTTATACTCAGGGTGAAATTGAACACCAATATACCATGGATGATCTTTAATTTCTACTATTTCTACAAGATTTGATTCGGGATTGAGACCGGTTGCATACATACCATTTGCTTCAAAATCTGAAAGATATTCATTATTAAACTCGAAGCGATGGCGATGCCTTTCTGATATTTTATTTTGCTTATAAATTGAGTAAGCTTTACTATCTTTTTTTATTGAACAAGGATAAGCTCCCAATCTCATAGTGCCACCTTTCATCGTTACCTTCTTTTGCGCTTCCATAATATCAATAACCGGATGCTCAGGATTAGTATGCATCTCCGTTGAATGAGCATTCTGGAGCTTAAGAACATTTCTTGCAAATTCGATAACAGCACACTGCATACCCAAACAAATACCTAAAAATGGAATTTTATTTTCCCTTGCATACCTTACAGCACTTATTTTACCCTCAATTCCTCTGTCGCCAAATCCGGGAGCAATTATAACGCCCGAAATATTATTTAACTCCTCAGCAATATTCTCGCAGGTTATTCTCTCAGACTGTATAAGTTTTAAATTAACCTTACAATTATTAGCCGCTCCTGCATGTATAAGTGATTCTATAATAGACTTGTAAGAATCAACAAGCTCTACATACTTTCCTACCAATGCAATATTTACAGTGCTTTTCGGATTTTCAAGCCGATAAATAAAATCTTTCCATTTATCTAAATCAGGAACCTTACTTAAATCCATATTGGTTTTTTTCAAAACAACAATATCAAGCTTTTCATCTCTCATCATCAGCGGCACTTTATAAATAGAATCCGTGTCTCTTGACTCAATAACAGAAGAATTGTCTATATTGCAAAAAAGTGCTATTTTATCTTTTATTGATTGATTTAAGGGCTTTTCTGTGCGACAAACCAAAATATCAGGTTGCACACCATACTCGAGCATTATTTTTACCGAGTGTTGAGTTGGCTTTGTTTTTAATTCTTTTGCTGCTGACAAATAAGGAACAAGTGTGAGATGTATCACAAGGCAATCTTTACCCATTTCATATTTCAACTGTCTTATAGCTTCAATGTAGGGTAATGATTCAATATCTCCTACGGTTCCACCTATCTCTGTTAAAACAAAATCATACTTTTTTGTTTCTCCTAGTATTTTAATTGAGTGTTTTATTTGATCTGTTATATGAGGTATGACTTGAACAGTTTCTCCAAGATATTTACCTTTTCTTTCTTTATCAATAACTTCCTGATATATTCTTCCCGTTGTAACGTTATTCGACTGTGATGTAGTAATATTAAGGAATCGTTCATAATGACCTAAATCCAAATCTGTTTCAGCTCCATCTTCAGTAACATAACACTCGCCATGCTCATAAGGATTTAATGTACCTGGGTCAATATTTATATATGGGTCAAGTTTTTGAATTGTAACCGAATAACCACGTGCCTGTAAAAGCTTAGCCAATGATGCAGAAATTATGCCTTTACCAAGTGATGATGCAACTCCGCCTGTAACAAAAATATATTTAGTATTTCCTGTAACTCCCATTATAAAAATTTTAAAAAATAAAGATATGCGAAGTTAAAAAAAGATTTTAAAGTTCTAAATAATATTTGTTTATTATTTAAAAAAAGATTTTTTGATATCTTATAATAAATATAACCTGTATAGAAAAACAAGTCTCAGCAGCGTTAAGTTTAGCATATATTACAGAAAAAATACTGTATATATGTATTTAGTATTAACTTTATATAATATATAGAATAAGCTATTTACTACTTGTATTTATTTAGCGTTATCCGGAAATGATCTTCCATCTCCCCAAATAATTCGAACAGCTCCTCCCCTGCCATTGCTGGCATAAGAAGCTCCGGAATCTCCACCCTCTCCCACTATAACTGTATATGTTTCTCCGGGGTTAACATCAATATTATTTTTCCAAACTAATCCTCCACCGGCACCGCCGCCACCGCCACCTGCATTTACACTTGATCCGCCACCACCACCGCCGTATGTTCCAGCCGCCCAACTACCTCCATTACCACCGGTATTAGGTGTGCCTATAAGATGAATTCCTCCACCACCACCTCCACGGCCATATCCCGCTATACCTCCTTGACCTCCGGAATCTCCTCCATTTCCTCCGGTACTAGCTGAATTATCAGCACCCGGGTCTCCTTGTCCACCATCTTCGGTAAAAGTTGCAGCTCCACCGCCACCGCCACCATATAAGTTACCACCTAAACCACCATCAAAGCCACCATCTCCACCCGAATGACTACCTCCGGCCGAAGTAGGTTCATCAAAAGCAACGACCCCTCCTTCACCTCCATAGGCAATTACTGACCCATCAAAAGAAGAATTACCGCCGGAATCTCCCGGAACAGCATCAGCCTGACCGCCGCCACCACCTAAATGACCGCAACCACCACCGCCACCACCAACTAATGCAACGCTTATGCTTGTAACTCCAACAGGAACTTCAAACTCATAGGTGCCCGGCGTAGTATAATACATCTCCCCACAACTTCCGTCAATCTCAATTTCCATAGTTGTAGATTCAGCACAATTATTATTATCCGGCGTAAATGTATATGTAAAAATACCTGCCGTTTCTGTATCAATAGTTGAGGGGCTCCAACTTCCTGAAATACCATCATCTGATATTGCCGGTAATGGATCCGGTTGTTGTGATAAACAGTATGGGCCTAATTGAGTAAAAGTAGGTGTATGATTCTCTTCTAAAGCAATAATTTCAAAATCAACACATTCAGTAGTATAACAATCTCCTTCAGCGCGTACAAAATAATAAGTATCCTCTTCCGGCTCGACCACAATACTTTCACCACTTCCCTCATGAGTTCCACCACAACTAGACGAATACCACTCCCAATTAGCTCCCGTACCTAAACTACCACCATCAACAGTTAATATAGAAGGATAGCCATCACATACTATATTATCACCAAAAATAGCTGTTGGAGCAGATGATTCTGTACAAGTACACCAAAGCTCATGCCATTCACCTCCAGCAAATATTTCTACACAAGGTTTTTCTTTATTATATATAATTAATCCTTCAGCAGGATCATTGATATTATCCCTATCAACTGTTTCCATTCGTGGCAACAAAAAACCTTTGTTATCCGAAATTAAATCCAAGACTGCTGAAGGATCTGCATTTTGATCATCTTTATCACTAATAACAATTCTATTTTGTGAATTAATTGCTAATACGCTTACAAAAAAGAAAGAAATAAGCAAATAAAATATTTTATTTTTCATTTTTTTATTAATTTATTTATTATATATCGATATTATTTAAGTATAAATGTTTTAAAACTGCAGAAAAATAATATTTTTAAGTATTTTGTTCTAATTATTAATTAAAAAAATATAAAATTACTAATTTAATATTTTATAAATACTGAGAAATATTTTGGAAGCAAATATAAAAAAATTTATATAAAACATAATATACTTTCCTAATTATTTATAAAATTTTATTAAATCAATAAAAAATACTTATCTTGGCATAAAATGAAAACAAAAAATATCTATGGAAATAAATGGTCGTCATTATCGTACTATATGGGTTGAAAAGG
>PWLF01000186.1 GCA_003559475.1 Bacteroidales bacterium | reverse complement strand
ACTTCGTATATATTTCCCTCCTGAATGTGCTTTTTAATATCTTTGACATTAGAAAGATAGGTTCTTTTGTCAACCTTAGGTGTTATATTAATCGTCTGTTTTTTTACCTGCTCTTCATTTTTATCATTATTTTCAAAAATATAATCAACAACTTCTTTATGATTACTCCACTTTCCTTTACCCGGGAGCAAACCCAAATAAAGATTATTATTTTTAAAGATTATTACCCCTAATGGTTGGAAAAAGTGAACTAAATCAAGGTTGTATCCACAAAAATTTTTGGAGGATAAGTTTTCAATTTGATTTTTCAAATCATAACTAAATCCTCCAAAAATCCAATCATTAACTTCGTCTATGTATGATTTCAAGTTTTTAAATACATCATCATCTGACGACTTAAATTCACTATTAAGACCAAAAGCTAACAACCAATCAAATGAAGAGTAATTATCATGATTATAGTTGTTAGAATTTAAAAAGCATACTCTTTCAAATTGAGATTGAATATTTTTTAATAAATTCACTAGCCTGTTATCATTAACTTCAACAGGCATTTCTTTAAAGTCCCTCATATTAAAGTTATGAGTTAAAAAAACAAAATCTCAACTATATTTCCCAGGTATCTCCGCTATTTAACAAATCATCAACATTTTTTATCGGAGATGATTTTTTTTCTGCTTCAATTTGCTTTTCCATTAATTCATCATAAGTGCTAAAGTCAGCAGACCGAATCACCCCAAGTGCTAATGGTCTTTTTGGGGGTTCCATTCTTCCAAGCATTCTATGAATACCGGGGTCTTTTCTATATTGGTCATGAACTAAGATATCATCTTTAGTTATGCCATCTTTGCCAATTGTAGCAACAGTAAGTTTATTATCTTTTAAGATTATACCCTTATCTCTGTTTCTTCCAAAAATCATTGGTTCTCCATGCACCAATCTAAGTTGCACTTCATCTCTGATTTCTTTAGCTGAGACATTATCAAATGCTCCATCAGAATATATAACACAGCTTTGCAAAATTTCCACAACAGATGTTCCATTATGTTTTGCAGCTTGACTTATAACATCTGTCATCATTTTAATATTATTATCTAGGCATCTGGCAAAGAATGTTCCTTGAGCTCCCATAACCAGACCTGCAGTAACAAAAGGATGTTCAATTGTTCCTTGAGGGGATGTTTTGGTAACTCCTCCTCTCGGTGTAGTAGGAGAAAACTGTCCTTTTGTTAAACCATATACCTGATTATTAAATAATAAAATATTCATATTGACATTTCGTCTAATAGCATGAATAAAATGATTCCCTCCGATTGCCATAGAGTCTCCATCGCCTGTAGCAACCCAAAGGCTAAGTTCGGGGTTAGCAATTTTTACTCCACTTGCTATAGCCGCTGCACGTCCATGAATCCCATGGAACCCATAAGTATTAACATAGTATGGGAAACGGGAAGAACATCCTATTCCTGAAACGAAGCAGTAATTTTCTTTCTTAATTCCGGTTTCAGGAAAAACTTTAAGAATGGAAGATAATATAGCGTGTGCTCCACAACCCGGGCACCATTTAACCATTTGATCGCTTACAAAGTCTTGTTTTGTTAAACCTTGAGGTTTTTTAGTTTCTGTTTTACTCATTTTATTTTTCCTCCAAAAGATTTTTAAAAACTTCAGTTAATTCATTGACATGGAAAGGTTGACCTTGAACCTTATTATACTTATGATACTCAAACTCAGGGAAATTAATTTTCAAGTAATCAACAAATTGGCCCATATTCAATTCACAAACGATAATTTTTTTGAATTTTGATAAAATTGATTTAGTATTTTTTGGTAACGGTTTAATGTAATTAAAGTGTGCTAAACTAATTTTATAGTTTTCTTCTTGCATTTTCTTGACAGTAGAAATTAGTGCACCTTCCGTTCCTCCCCATCCAACAACCAGCAAATCACCTGATTCTTCGCCAACAACTTCTTGGTCAGGGATATAGTTCTCAACTTTTTTAACTTTTTCTTCTCTTAATTTAACCATCAATTCATGATTAAGAGGATCTGTAGAAACATTACCATCAACATTAGTTTTTTCCAATCCTCCTATTCTATGTCTTAAGCCCTCCGTTCCCGGCACAGCCCACTTTCTGATAAGCTTTTCAGCATCTCTTTTGTATGGTTTAAAATCAGGGTCATTAGGCTTTGCTAACGGAGGATTAATATCCTCAAGTTCCGACATTTTTGGAATTTTAAGCAATTCCGAACCAAGACCAAGATAACCTTCTGTAAGAAGAATAACAGGAGTCATGTGTTCCATAGAAAGTTTTGATGCAATATAAGCATAATAGAAGCAATTTGCAGGGCTTGATGCAGATATTACAATTAAAGGGCATTCTCCGTTTCTTCCGTACAATGCCTGTAATAAATCTGACTGTTCACTTTTAGTAGGCATACCTGTTGAGGGGCCCGCTCTTTGAACGTTTACAATAACAAGGGGAAGTTCTGTTATCACAGCAAGTCCAATTGCTTCGCTTTTTAATGAAAGGCCCGGGCCTGAAGTTGTTGTAGTAGCAAAAGAGCCTGCAAAACTAGCGCCTATAGCCGAACAAATACCGGCAATTTCGTCCTCAGCTTGATAAACCTTAGCTCCAAGCGACTTATGTATTGACAACTCCATTAATATCTCTGTTGCAGGAGTAATAGGATATGAACCAAGGAAAAAAGGTCTTCCAGACTTTTCTGCTCCCGCTAACAAACCCCATGCAGTTGCAACATTACCGGTTATATTTCTATAACGACCTTTTTCCAGAGAAGCAGGACCAACATTATAAATATTCTTTATAGAATCATGCGATTCTGAAAACTCATAACCGCTTCTTATAGCTGCCTCATTTGCTCTAAATATCATTTCTTTATTTCCAAATTTCTTTTCAATAATAGAAACTGCCTTTTCAACCTTTACGTTAAAAAGATAAGCAACAATACCAAGAGCAAACATGTTTTTAGTTCGCATTGCAACTTTTTTATTAATATCCAACCCTTCCAAGCTCTTAACAGCTAATTCGGAAATTGGAGCCTTAATGATATTATAATCTTTAAGACTTCCATCAGTAAGAGGGCTCTCTTGATATCCGGCTTTTAAAATAGCTTTTTCTTCAAAAGTGCTTTCATCAATAATAATTGTTGCTCCTTTTTTTGTCCATTTAAGATTTGCTCTTAAAGAAGCGGGATTCATTGCAACTAAAATGTCGCATAAATCACCGGGAGTATAAATTTTTCTTTTTCCAACATGAACTTGAAATCCACTAACTCCTGCAACAGTATTATGAGGAGCTCGAATCTCAGCAGGAAAATCAGGGAAAGTTGCAAGGTCATTTCCATTCAAAGCAGCTAACTCTGAAAATAAAGTTCCGGTTAATTGCATACCATCACCGGAATCGCCTGCAAACTTTACCACTAAATCATCTAAGTTGATAATATTTGCTTTTTTACCCATTTTATTAAATTTTTTGGCTGAAGTATAACTTATGTTTAAAATAATATATTTTTATAATGTAATATTCTGCGAAGTTAATAGTTTAATTTTTACTAAATAAAAAAAATCGTATTTTTAATAAAAACTTAAAAAAAAATATTCATTTTAAAAGAAACACTATTATATTTGCATTTTAAATAAAAATAAATTTATTAACTAAAATTTAATAAGAAATGACTTACATAATTAATGATGATTGCACAGCATGTGGTAGTTGCATTGACGAGTGCCCGGTTGACGCTATAAGCGAAGGTGACATTTATGTAATTGACCCTGAGCTTTGCACTGACTGCGCTGCTTGCGTTGATGTTTGCCCGGTTGAAGCAATTCATCCTGAATAAAAAAGATTTCGATTCTTTTAACAAATTTTTTAGTATCAAAGAGGCAAGGTAATACTATTGTTTGCCAAAGCTATATTGATAACGAATAGATAAAGCCCGTGTTAAAAAATACGGGCTTTTTGTATCTTTGCTGTATCAATTAATAATTTTTTTAAAATATAAATTGGAAAATACTGATAAAGATAACATTAAAAACGAGGATAGTATGCCCTTTTGGTCTCACTTAGAGGAGCTTAGAGGGCATTTAGTTCGATCGTGCATAGCCGTAGGATTGCTTTCAATATTAGCTTTTTTAAATAAAAGTCTGATATTTGATAATATAATACTTGCACCTAAAGAGCCTCAGTTTATAACTAATCAGTTATTTTACAAACTATCTGAAATATTATCCGCTCCCGCTTTAAAAATAAATATTGAGCCTGTAAAAATCATAAATATTGAAATGGCAGGTCAATTCAAAACTCATATTCTTATTTCTTTAATTTCCGGAATTATTCTTGCCATTCCTTATTTGATATGGGAATTGTGGAGATTTATACGACCCGCGCTAAACCCAAAAGAAAGGGCAAACAGCAAAGGGGCGGTTTTTATAACTTCCATTTTATTTATAACAGGCGTTTTATTTGGGTTTTTACTTATTGTCCCTTTAGCCGTAAATTTTTTGGGCTCTTATCAGGTAAGCGGATTGGTTGAGAATCAAATTGCTCTAAGATCTTACATCAATACTGTTTCTATGATTTCTCTTGGAGTCGGGATATTATTTGAATTACCGGTTATGGTATATTTTTTAAGTAAAGTTGGCATTCTTACTCCTTTAATAATGAGAAAAAACCGTAAAGTTGCAATAGTTATTATAATTGCTCTCTCAGCTATTATAACTCCCCCTGATATTATAAGCCAAATACTTGTAGGACTTCCGGTAATTGTATTATATGAGATTAGCATTTTTATAGCCTCATTTAATTATAAAAAAAGACAAGCAAAAAATATATAGGAACTAAATAATTATAATTATTATGCCTAAGATTATTTTTATAGTTTGCGGAGTATATCGTGAAGAGAATATTGGAGCAATTGCAAGAGCTATTAAAACTATGGGTTTTGATGCCTTGTATCTTGCAAACCCAAAATGTGATCATTTAAGTTCAAAATCAAAATCAATTGCATTCAGATCAAATGACATTTTAGAAAATGCTATTACTTTTAACAAATTAGAAAATGCAATCAAAAATATTGATTTTGTTATTGGCACAAGTGCAAAAAAAAGAAATGTTCATGAGGATTACCATTTAGCGGAAGATTTACCAAGTATTATAACAGCCAAAGGAAGTAGTATAGCAACTGTGGGGATAGTCTTTGGCGGAGAAGAGTCAGGTTTAACAAATCAAGAATTATCCTTATGCCATATCATATCTACAATACCAATGCGTCAAAAATACCCTTCGCTTAACCTTGGACAAGCCGTTATGGTTTTTGCAACATTTTTAAGCAAACTATCATTAAATAGCTACGAAACAAAAAAACAAAATTCTATAACTGAACATGAATATCCAGTAATTAGAGAAAAAGCAAAGAGGATTCTTGAAGATATAAACTTAGACACAAACAATAACATATACCAGCGCATAATGGAAAGATTAAGTTTATTAAAAAAAGATGACATAAACCTTTTTCATTCTTTTTGCAAATTTTATTACAAAAAACATAAAATATAAAAATTTAAAAGTCATTTATTGATGTTCTTTCAAAAAAATTACATACCTTTGCACGACTTTTTTGACTTAAAGAATTTTAATACAAGAAGAACATATTAATATATTTAAAATAAGGTAGAAATGAGCCAGACAGAGATTTTAAATTTCGTAAATGACACATTAGTAAAAAAGCAAGAGCATCCGGCATTTAGTGCAGGCGATACTGTTACTGTTTTATACAAGATCAAGGAAGGAAATAAAGAAAGGATACAGCCTTTTCAAGGTGTTGTGCTTCAAAGACGTGGCGAAGGCGTTGCAGAAACGTTTACTGTTCGCAAAATATCCAGCAATATAGGCGTAGAAAGGGTATTCCCTGTTCACTCTCCTTTTATTGATAGCATCAAAGTTAATAAAAGAGGTGATGTTAGAAGAGCAAGGATATTTTATCTAAGAGAAAGACGAGGAAAGAGTGCCCGCATTAAAGAAAAAAGGTCTTAATAACTCCCTTTTACCCATGCATTATAAATACATTATAATTCTTTAATTTTAATGTGATATCATGGGGTTGCAAAGGTTATAAGTTTTAATGGCGATTCTAAACAGGGGCATTAACAAGCAAATAATTTAGAACAAAAAACTAAAAGCATTTAATTGTTTTTAGTTTTTTTACTTGCTTTCAGCATAATTCTAACCGTAGTTCCTTTATTAATTTCACTACTTTTTACAAATAATTTGCCTTTATGATAATTTTCAATTATTCTTTTAGAAAGAGTAAGTCCAAGTCCCCATCCTCTTTTTTTATTGGTAAATCCCGGTTTAAAAACCTCTTTAAACTTTTGTTTTGAAATTCCTTTTCCACTATCTGTAATATCAACAACAACATATTGGTTTTGTTGAAACACATCTATTACTATGCTTCCATTACCACCCATTGCATCAACGGCATTTTTACAAATATTTTCTATTACCCATTCAAAAAGATTAACATTCAATGGCACTTCAATTTCTTCGTTAACATGACTCCTATTAACAATAATTTTTGTGTTTTTTGACAGCCTTGTTTTTAAATATTCTACAGCATTGCTTATAACAGCCAATACATTATTGTGATATAAAACAGGCGTTGCTCCAATTTTCGAGAATCTTTCCGTTATATTTTCAAGTCTGCTAATATCTTTTTTAACCTCACTTATTGTATCCTCGCCAACATTTTTTATTTTTAATAATTCTACCCAGGCTAATAGCGAAGACAAAGGCGTTCCGAGTTGATGTGCAGTTTCTTTAGCCATTCCAACCCATACTTGATTTTGCTCGGCATTTCTTGCCATACTAAACAAAATATATGCTACTAATAGGAATAAACCAATTATCAAAAATTGCACAATAGGATAATACTTTAATTGAGTTAACAAAAAAGAGTTTGTATAAAAAACATGACAGGTTCCGTGTGTAGGCAGGTTTATAGAGATGGGGGGATTTTTATCTTTCATTTTTACAATTGTTTGATTAATTGACACTTGGTCATTTATGTCAATATCTTTTACCCCTCCATGAGCAATAATGTTAGTCTTTGTACTATCTGTAATAATAACCGGAACGTTAGCTGAGCTTACAACTATTTCTTCAATAAAAGACTCAATAAGGTTTTGCAGCACATCTCTAAGTTCTGTAAAGAGTTTTGAGTCTTTATAATACAAATATTCTGTATGCCCATTATAGGAAATTGAAATTGGAGGATAAACGGCAAATTCATCTTTAATAATTCCTTCAAAATTTTCAGCATTTTCATATTTCTCCGGCAAGTTTCTTCCTGTAATAATATTCATGTCATTATCAACATGAATAACCGGGATATTCGTATTGCTTTCAATAATATTAACATAAAAATTTAACTCTTCTTTGGATTCAGCTACTAAAATTCTTCTTGTTGCCTCTGCCCATAACTCAACGCGTTTTCTCTCTTCTTCTTTAATTTCATCAAAAAACTCCTCCATATACTTTGCAAGGTTTGCTCTTTTTTGAATAGCATCAGCCCATAAAGAGACCTTTTGTCTTTCTTGAAGTGCTATTTCTTTCACAATAGTATCTGTGTACCAAAGTGAAGCTACAACTATAGCTGCAGCAACTCCAAGTAATATCATTTTCCATTTTTGTTTACGGCGATAAATATTCACTGTTTTTGGATTTTAGTCTAATTATAAAATAGTTTTTTAATTAAAACCCTAATTTTTATAATTATATTATTTTTGACTTAATAAAAAAAGGTTTATTGTTTACAGGTCATCAAATTCAATAATAAATCCATCATCTTCTTGTTCTTTTATACGCTCAGCTTCTTTTTCTCTTTCAATCTGCAATGAGTCTAATACTTCATCCGGCTCATCTTTTTGCTCTCTACGTATCCAGCTAAATTCATCTCTGAGTATATCACGAAGTTCTTTTCTTTCTTGCCTAAAATCTTCTCTTACTCTTTCTCTTACACCTTGATAATCATATCTAAAAATCGGGTTATCAGTTGTTCCTGTGAGAGCAAGATGTAGGGTAGTGCGTCCTTGTGCATCATCAATTACATCGCCATACTGTTCCTGCGGGTTTCTTCTTTCTCTGTTCTTTTTTGCTAAAAGTTCTGATAGCAGTACTTGCAAGCGATAGTCAATTTCATTTTCAAAGTTATGTGTGCCTGACAGTTTAATATTAAAAGCACTTGAATTAATTTCCATGTCAGGTATAAAAATTTTGCTGTCATGTATTTGAATTTCATTATTTAGTTTTGAAAAAACAACATGTTCGAGGTCTTCAACTTTAATAAATCTTGATAGTGCCAGCATAGGCTCATAATTTATCATCTCGCCATTTTCTATTGTGATATTTGCAGTAGCTTCAAGGCTATTCCAATCAACTTCAAGTGCTGATGACCAGTTAGAGACAAATTGCAGATTTGCAGTAAGCGAACCTTTTAAATTTTCATCTAATATAGCCGTTTGTCCAAAGTTTCCAAACTGATAAAACATTTGATTTACATCAACATTTTCCAAATTAGCATTAGACCCCATAATAAAAAAATCATCGTTTGTGCCATCAACATAAGCTGAACCATATAATTTTCCATTCATCGAATTTAAGCTTAAATCATTTGCCCTAAATTTTTTATTTCTCATTATAAGATTTCCACTTAAATTTGAAGCTTTAAATTTTCCAAAACGCAAGTTTTTGATATTCGTTTTTAAATAAAAATCCACTCTATCTGAAAACTTTAAATTATATGAAGTAGTATCCGCCTCTTCATCAGAATCCATAAACAAATCATCAAGCTTAATGTTATTTGCGAAAAAGGCTGCATCTATAACCATTCTGCTGTTTTCTTCAAAAAAATAGGCCAAAACATTTCTTAGCATACCTCTCATTCTGAAATCATTTTCGGCTACCATTCCGGAAAAATCTCTAATCGCCAAGTCTTTATTGTTAATATAAAACATCCCGTTAAAATCATTATATTCTTTTATATCATCATATAGTGTAAAATTTATATCCTTTAGTTTGATTCTTCCTGTTGTGCCTGAATCAAAGATTTTATTATTTTTAAAAAACCCTTCTGCTTTAGTATACTTAATTTTGCTTTCTATATTAATATCAAAAGCTATTTGTCCTGATAATGTTTTAAAGTTATCAATCTTTATTAAGTTTATAAAATCCACAACATTTATATCTGATTTAGCATTCATTTTAACGAATGGTTCATTAAAGTCGTGAACAGAAAAACTCCCTTGAATTTTTCCATTATTTACTGCTGCTGAAAAATCCTCCAACACCAAGTTTGATGAGGATAATGATTTTAAATGGCCGTTAGAATACTTAGCCTTAAATGCTAATTCTTTAATATTCAAGTCAATATTATCATTTACCAAAGTACCATTTGATACTCCAAATACTGCAGAGATGCTTGGATTTTCTTCTCTTGTTGCATGTCCTTTAATTAAAGCATCAAAATACATTTCTCCCCGGCTTTTATACTCTGCAAAATATCTTCCGTATTCCTGAGGTAAGTTATTTAATAAATTCTCTAATTTTACATTTTTCCCTTTTATAGAAAGGTCTACAAAATTACCTTCATCTATATTCTCGAAGACTCCGGCTATTTCAAAAAAATTATCACTTAATGTAACAGCACCTTTATCAATGATATATTTTTTATTTTCTATTACAAAAACATCAAGATCAATTTCGGCTGTTTGGTTTGGCACAAAAGAGCTGTTTTCCGTAATAATCTTTTTAACCAACATTTTGCTTTTCACCTTCAAGCTATACTCATCGCCGGCAAATTTTCCTGACAGTCGGCTTCTATCGAGCTTTATATTATATCTGCTTTTTAGTTTTTTATTTTTATAATCTATTTCAAAATCATTCAAATCTACTCGTTGAATATCAAACTCCATATCAGTTGGGGTTTCATCACTAATCTCCCAAAAAACATAATTATTTGATCCATCTGCATGATCAATGGGAGCAAATCTGCCACCTGATATTTCAAGTCTCTCAATTTTATATCCTTTTCTTATTAAATCAAAAACACTAAACTGAAAATATATTTTATCAGCTAATAAAAGAGAATCTTTTACTTCATGGGGTGATACTTCATAAACTACGACATTTTCAAAGGTAAGTGATGCTTTTGGCAGACGTCTTAAAAGATCAAGTTGAATATTTTCAACATATATTTCTGTTTTAAGATTTTGATTAAGCGAATCAACTATTAGTCTTTTGGCTTCCTCTCTGTATAAGTATGTTAAAACCATTCCTGCAACAAAAAGTACTGAGACAAAAATGGTGCCTGAAATTAAAGCGAGCCGAATAAACTGGAATAACAGCTTTATGTTTCTACTAAGCTTGTTGTTCATTAATATTTAACTTGTCATTTTCAAGAAACTAACTTCTTTATCTGTAAGGAATCGATATCTTCCTTTTCTTAAGTTCTTTTTGGTTAATCCTGCGAACATCACTCTATCAAGTTTTTCAACTTTATATCCTAGTTTTTCAAACATTCTTCTAACAACTCTGTTTTGACCGGAATGTATTTCAATACCAACTTCATTTTTTGTTAACCCTGAACCAACATAAGCTATATTGTCAGCTGCTACAAATCCATCACTAAGATTAACCCCCTTTGTAATTTTTGCCATATCACTTTTATTAATATCTTTATCTAACATGACATGATAAAGCTTTTTAACTCCATGTTTAGGGTGGGTTAATTTTTTAGCAAGTTCTCCGTCATTAGTTAATAACAATACTCCTGTCGAATTTCTATCAAGTCTTCCGACAGGATATACTCTTTCATCACAAGCATCACCAATAATATGCATTACTGTTTTTCTTTCTTGAGGATCATCAGTTGTTGTAATATAGTCTTTTGGTTTATTAAGTAGCAGATAAATTTTATTTTCTGATTTCAAGACTTTCCCTTTATAATAAACCTTATCTTCAGGATAAACTCTGCTTCCAAGTTTGTCAACAACCTCACCGTTAATTTTTATTGCTCCTTCAGAAATAAGCTTATCTGCTTCTCTTCTGCTACAAACTCCGGCATTAGCAATATATTTATTAAGCCGTACACCCTTATTTTCTTTCACAGTATCTTTATTATCAGATTTTTTAGAAGCTGTTTCTCTTTTTGATTTACCTGATTTACTGTTTTGCTTAACCTTATTTGAAGGGTTATAGGGTTTTTTATTTTTTTTGTTAGCAGAACTCATTATGATTAAGATGTGTTAAAAAATAAATTTCTTATAAATTATTTTAGTTAATATATAATTTTTTAAATACCTAATTATTTAATAATATACGTTTACTTGTATTCAAGGGGCTCCGTTTCACCTTTTAAAACCATCAGTCCATTCATAGCAAGAGCTTTCATTTCATCTTCTCCCGGGTAAACATAAACAGCACCTAGATGTTTTACCCTTTCCGTAATTTTATCAACTACCGGTTTTCCGTGAGCCATTCCTCCAGTTAAAAGAATTGCATCAATATCTCCTTTTAAAACAGTAGATAACGCACCAATTTCTTTAGCAATCTGATATGCCATAGCATCTTGTATTAAAGCTGCTTTTTCATCTCCTTTTTCAGCTCTTTTTTCAATTTCATAAGCGTCGTTTGTACCCAGATAAGCAACACATCCTCCTTTTCCTGTTATCATTTTTTTAACTTCTTCATGAGTTACCTCTCCACTAAAACACAACTTAGCAAGAGCGCCAACCGGCAGAGTGCCACTACGCTCAGGCGAAAAAGGGCCTTCTCCATCAAGTGCTTGGTTAACATCGATAACTCTACCTTTACAGTGTGCTCCAACTGAAACTCCGCCACCTAAATGTGCAACAATCAAATTCAAGTCTTCATATTTTTTTGAAAAGGATTTTGCATGTTGCCTTGCTATAGCTTTTTGATTTAAAGCATGAAATATTGATACTCTTTCGAGTTTAGGATGCCCGGAAACACGAGCAATATCGTCAAGTTCATCCACTACAACGGGGTCAGCTATAAAAGCTTTTGCCCCATCAATTGATTTTGAAATATCATTAGCTATTAATCCTCCTAAATTACTTGCGTGTTGCCCTAAAACACCTTTTTTCAAATCTCTTAATAAAGCATCGTTTACACTGTATACTCCGGATTTTATAGGCTTAACCAACCCACCTCGGCCAACGATTGCTTCTATATCACTAATATCAAAACTTGAATTCTGAATTTCATTTATAATTACATCTTTCCTGAACTCATATTGATCTGTAATTTCACCAAACTTGCTCAATTCTTCAGCTGAATGCTTAATGTTTTTTAATAAAACTTCCTTTGTTCCATTAAAAATTGCAATTTTTGTTGAAGTTGAACCCGGATTAATTGCTAAAATAAGTTTTTCGCTCATGTTATAATGTTAGTTTACGGATTTAAATATTAAATTTTAAAAAATGTTTAATTAATTGCAGCTGCTAAAGCAATACTGTTAAGTTTTGTTTCATCATCATCGGCTCTTGAAGTCAAAACTATTGGAGCGGCAGCACCAACAATAACAGCGGCACATTTAGCTTTAGCAAAATAAATAAATGTTTTATATAGTCCATTTGAAGCATCTATATCATCCCCCAATAAGATATCTGCATCACCTGCAACATCGCTATCAATTTTTTTAATTTCAGCACTCTTTTTGCTTATTGCATTATCAAAAGCTAATGGCCCATCTAAAATACAATTTTTTATTTGTTTTCTATGTGCCATTTTAGCTAGGATTGCTGCTTCAACAGATGACTTCATGTCCGGATTAACAGATTCTACTGCGCTAAGTATTGCTACTTTAGGTTTTTCTATTCCAAGAGCTCTGAAGTAGTTAACTGAATTATTTATTAGTGATACTTTCCCTTGCAAATCCGGGGCTATATTCATTGCTGCATCGGTTAGTCCGATTATTTTATGATATGTTGGCAACTCAAATATTGCCAGATGAGAAAGTAGTTCTCCGGTTCTCAAGCCCCATTCTTTATTAAGAACTGCTTTTAAAAGGCCTGAAGTTCCGACATTTCCTTTCATAACGATATCTGCTTGTTTATCGCTTACCATTTTTACAGCCGTGGCTGCTGCCTTATTAACATCAAGCTCATTAATAATTTTAATATTTTTTATATCAAAATTCTTTTCAGCTGCGATTGATTTTATCTTATTTTCATCACCAACCATAATAAGCTCAATTATTCCTTCAGCTTTAGCTTTTAATACAGCATCCATGGCGTTCGCATCTTGTGCAGCTGCCAATACTAACTTTTTTGTCTTATTATTTTTTGCTAATTTGTGTAAATCAGAAATATTTTTTAGCATATTTTATTTATTTTTATTTTATATTTATTTGTTTATCCGTCAAAATTAGTAAAAAAACTCGTACTATAAAAAAATATTGTAATATAATAACCATATAAATACGATTTAAAGAATAAAACGTTTATAATTTATAAGCATAACAAAACCTATTATAACCAAATATTTTATGAAAAAACGTGTATTAGTAGCAACAGGTGGAGGTGATTGCCCCGGCTTAAATGCTGTAATAAGAGCTATTGTTAATAGAGCTAAAAAAGAAGGCGATTGGGAAGTTCTTGGTAGCATTAATGCTTTTGACGGCATTTTAGTTGACCCTCAAAATGTAATTGTTTTAGATGAAGAAAATGTAGCAGGAATTCATATAAGGGGAGGTACTATAATAGGGACAACGAATAAAGGAGGGCCTTTTGAATGGCCAGTAAAAAACTCTGATGGCGCATGGACAAGCGTTGACAGGTCTGATGAAATGATTAGACGACTGCAATTTTTGGGAGTTGAAGCGGTTATAAACATCGGAGGCGATGGATCACAAGAGATTTCAAAGAAGTTTTATGACAAAGGAGCAAATTTCATCGGCGTTCCAAAAACTATCGATAACGATTTAACAGCAACAGATTTTACTTTTGGCTTTCAAACTGCCGTACAGGAAGCAACCACTGCCGTTGACAAGCTAGTTACGACCGCTGCAAGTCATAATAGGATATTTGTACTTGAAGTTATGGGAAGATATGCAGGATGGATAGCTTTGAGTGCAGCTATTGCCGGCGGAGCTGATGTTGCTCTTATACCTGAAATACCTTATAACTTAAACTGCATCATTGATAAAATTAATAAACGGTTTGAAAAAAAGCGAGGATTTGCAATAATAGTTGTGGCTGAAGGAGCAAAATCTGTTAGCGGCAAAACACATTACACAGAAAGCTCAGAAGTAGGATATAAAAATAAAAAGCTTGGAGGAATTGCAAATCAACTAATAAATGAACTTAAAGCATCAGGAGTTGAACAAGACATGAGAGAAACTGTACTGGGGCACTTGCAAAGAGGAGGAACTCCATTAGCTTATGACAGAATATTGGCTACACAATTTGGGGTAAAAGCTTTTGAAATGGTGCTTGAAAAAAAATTCGGACAAATGGTAGCTTACCGCCACCCGGATATTGTATCTGTTCCTTTATCTGAAGTAGCAAACAAATATAACTATGTTAATCCCGATTCAGATCTAGTCAAAACTGCCAGAGGTGTTGGTATATGCTTAGGGGATTAAATCTTAGATTATGCTTAAATACCGAAGCATTTAGAAGCATTTCAAACTTTGAAATACCTTTTTTTATAATTTTTTAACTTTTTTTCTTGTAAAAATCAAAAAATAATATTTATATTTGCGTATTGAAATACCTAAATACTTAAATTAAGTTTTTATGTCAAAAATTTTAAAAATATCAGACGCTGCAGCTATAGGATTCCATAGTATGGGGCTTATAGCAAAATCAGAAACTCCTCTTAATGCTAATAAAATAGCTGAAATAACAGGATTTTCAAAAAATCATATAGCAAAAGTATTGCAGCAACTTGCAAGAAATAATTTTTTAAGCTCCGGCAGAGGACCAAAAGGTGGATATACTCTTAACAAGCCAAAAGATGAAATACGCTTGCTTGATATTTATACCCTAATTGAAGGTGAAATAAGCACAAGTTATTGCTTGCATAATAAGGAAAATTGTCCTTTTGGTACTTGTATTCTTGATGGTGTAGATAAAAAAATTACAGAAGAATTTAAGGCATATTTAACTAATAAAAAACTATCGGATTTATAGGCAAATCATTAACTTCCGACCCTTAGGGTTTTGAAAATCCTAAGGGTCTTAGATAAAAAAAGATAATTAAAATATCATGAAGCGAACTATTATAAATATTGATGAAGAACTTTGCAATGGTTGTGGATTGTGTGTTGAGGGATGTCATGAGGGCGCATTACAAATGATTGATGGCAAAGCCAGAATTGTTAGCGAGCTATACTGTGATGGTTTAGGAGCATGTATAGGTGAGTGCCCTGTTGGAGCAATAACATTGGAAGAAAGAGAAGCCGAGCCCTATGATGAGATAAAGGTTATGGAAAGAATTAGTCCAAAGGGCGAATCAACGGTATTAGCACATCTTAATCATCTGATTGATCATAATCAACATAATTATGTTGAACAAGCTATCAAATACATTGAAGAAAACAATCTTGATTTTGATCTAAGCAAACTGAAAAATTACAAAAAGGATAACTCTTTAAAAAACAACGATATGGACAAATCAAATATTCCCAAAACAGGCGGATGCCCGGGCACAAAAATGATGAGCTTTGACAATAAAGAAACGGAAAATCAATCACAATCTTCCGGTCATCAATCAGAATTAAGACAGTGGCCTATACAGCTACATCTTGTAAACCCGCAAGCTCCTTATTTTCAGAACTCAGATGTGTTATTAGCAGCTGATTGTGTGGCTTTTGCATCGGGAGAATTTCACTCAAAGTTTCTTAAAGGTAAAAGCTTGGCTATAGCTTGCCCAAAAATTGATACAAACATGGATGTGTATGTTGATAAATTAACGGCAATGATAGACAATGCCAATATCAACACTCTAACAGTTGCTTTAATGGAAGTGCCATGTTGTAACGGGCTTATGCACATTGCAAAAAAAGCTGTTGACCAAGCTGAAAAGAAAATACCGATTAAGAAAATTGTTATAGGTATTAAAGGGAATTTTTTAAAAGAAGAATGGGTTATGGGATAATCGTTGGCAAGAGGCAGTTGTAAAGTGTAGTTATTTATAATTTTTAACATAACTAAATAATTAATATTTATTCACTAATTAAAATTAAAGACTATGAGTATGTTTTGTTTTCAATGTCAAGAAACAGCTAAAAACACCGGCTGTACAAAAATAGGTGTTTGCGGGAAAACTCCTGATGTTGCAGGCATTCAAGATGCTATGATATATTTGTTAAAAGGATTATCTGTATATGCTGAAATAGGTCGTAAAAAAGGTATAGAAAATGACGAAGTAAACAGATTTACGCTGTATGGTTTATTTATGACCATTACTAATGCAAATTTCAACAAATCACATTTCTTCGAAAAATTAAAAGAAGGAATGAAATTAAAGGAATCTTTTAAAAATGAACTTAAAAATGCAGGTGCAGATTTAGATGAAGACCATCTACATGAAGCGGCAAAGTGGCATACGTTGAATGAGAAAGATTTTGAGCAAAAAGCAACTGAAGTAGGAGTGCTTCAAATGACTTCAAATGAAGATCTCAGATCCTTAAGAGAGCTGCTTACCTACGGGGTAAAAGGGATGGCAGCTTATGCCGAGCATGCACTTAATCTCGAGCATGAAGATAAAAATATTTATGCTTTTATGCACAAAGCTCTTGCTGCTACACTTGATGATTCATTATCAGAGGATGAATTAACTCAAATGGTGTTAGAGTGCGGTCAAAAAGGAGTTGAAACAATGGCATTGCTTGATAAAGCAAATACTTCAACTTACGGGAACCCTGAATTAACAAAAGTTAACATAGGCGTAAAAAACAATCCCGGTATTCTAATAAGCGGGCATGACTTGCGCGACATGGAAGATTTGCTCGAGCAAACAAAAGGAACCGGCGTTGATGTTTATACACACAGTGAGATGTTGCCTGCAAACTACTACCCTGCTTTCAAAAAGTATGACCACTTTGTTGGCAACTACGGAAACGCCTGGTGGAAACAAAAAGAAGAATTTGAATCTTTTAATGGACCAATACTTTTTACAACAAACTGCATTGTTCCTCCATTAAAAAATGCTACTTACGCTGACCGTATTTATACAACAGGAGCAGCAGGACTTGATGGGGCAATACATATTCCAAACAGAGAAGAAGGCGGTAAAAAAGATTTCAGCAAGATAATTGAGCATGCGAAAAAATGCGAATCACCGACACAAATAGAAGAAGGCGAAATAGTAGGTGGCTTTGCACATAATCAGGTGTTGCAATTAGCTGATAAGGTAGTTGACGCCGTAAAATCGGGAGCTATTCGCAAGTTTTTTGTTATGGCAGGTTGCGACGGGCGTATGAAAAGCCGTGATTACTATACGGAATTTGCGGAAAACCTTCCAAAAGATACTGTTATTCTTACAGCAGGTTGTGCAAAATATCGTTATAATAAGTTGCCACTTGGCGATATTGGCGGAATACCTAGAGTTTTGGATGCAGGACAATGTAATGACTCCTACTCATTAGCCGTTATAGCTTTAAAACTAAAAGAAGTTTTTGAGCTTAATGATATTAATGATTTGCCAATCGCTTATAACATAGCATGGTATGAGCAAAAAGCCGTTATAGTACTGCTTGCTCTACTATCATTAGGAGTAAAAAACATTCATCTTGGACCGACATTACCGGCATTCTTGTCGCCCAACGTTGCCAAAGTTTTGGTAGATAATTTTGGAATTGCACCAATGGGCACGGTTGATGAAGATTTGAAATTGTTTTTAAGTTAAAAATTAAACTATTATGGAAAGAGACGATATATTATGTACATGCATGGACATCACCAAGGGTGAAGTTGAAGATGCAATTAAAGGGAAAAAATTGACGACCGTTGAGCAAGTTCAAGAAGAAACAGACGCAGGCACCGGTTGCGGGTCTTGTATTGAAGATATTGAAGACCTTTTAAAAGAAATAAATAACACTTAAAACTATAAAAAATGAGCACATTCAAGCACAGCACAGCAATCAATTTCAAAAAAGATATTGATTATTCAGAGAACAGTATTGTAAGCAAGCAGGTTTTACAAAAACCAACCGGAAACATAACGCTTTTTGCCTTTGACAAAGGGCAAAAACTTAGCGAGCATTCGGCACCGTTTGACGCTATGGTTCAGGTTGTTGAGGGTAAAGTTGAAATTACTATTGACAAAAAGCCCTACATTTTGGAAGAAGGCGAAACAATAATAATGCCTGCCAACATCCCGCATGCTGTAACTGCAATAGAAAAGTTTAAAATGTTGCTGACGATGATAAAGGGATAATGCTTGTCTAACCTTTTATTGGAAATTCTTTATATAATTTTAATAAAGCAATTGTATCTTTTTTAAGATTTTGCCTTATTGTTGCCTTATTATTATAATCAATCAAGTCGCCCAAACCACTTAAAATTCTTTTATTATTAATCTTTTCTAACTCCGTGATGCATTTTTCAATATAATCAGCAAATTGCATCTTCATCCTATTTTCAACTATATTAATATTAACGGGAGTTCTACGTTGCATAAGATACCAACAATCAAAAATATCCCTGTTTATCACTTTCCCTCTATCAAGCAATGCACATAATTTATTTGCAAATAAATCCGCCTCTACCATAACCTTTACCGGTATTCCAAGATAAGTTTTCAGCTCATACCTATCCAATCCATGTCTGTTTGAAATTTCTATCTTTAAATTTCTTTCATCCATTCCATAATCCAATACAACAATAAGGCCAAAGTGCTTTTTTGCTTCATCCTTTATTTTTCCATATTTTAATACAATATTTTTGACTTTTTAATAAACTACGTCTGTTTGTTCCTTTTTTATAATATTAAAATCAAGATCAACAGAAAACCTTGGCAAACCATAAAACAACATTAGAGCCGTGCCTCCTTTGAATCCTAAATAAGATGAAATAGCTACATCTGAGTATATATCTTTTAAAATCCGGACTAGTAAAAATTTATGTTTACTGATATCAACCATATCAAATATTTTTAATTATTTTATTAACCCTATCACTTAGAGCTTTTGAACGATAGTCCGGCAATAATTCAAGAACAAGAGATTTGTCTAATCCTGTAAGATTGTCAAAGTAAAAATCTTTTTCAAGATACAAAATATCAAGAAAAGCTCTTTCCTTAGTTGCTAAATTTACTCCGGTATCCTTACTTTCAACTCCTTTTGTGTTGATTAGAATTTCGGATTTTGCTTTTCTGTAACTTAAAATATTTTTATCAACTTCCAGAGTTCGGCTAAGATAGCTTATCAATGTAATATTATCCGAATACTGAAAAATTAAGCCTGCTTTACTCAAAACATAGTCTAAAGATATATATGATGGACTATATAGTTTGCAAGCAAGTTCTTCCGGATTATATTCCGACTTTGCATAAATTCCGTTTCTTATGTTTAAAATATCTCCTTTTTTTGAATAATAATATGCCTTTTGCTTTAGTTTAGAATAATCTGTTTCGCTAAGCAATATAGCAATTTCATTCAGAGTAAACACCGTTCGTTTATCCTTATATATTTCAAGTATAAAATCCTTGCTTCTCATTTATGCACTATCGGGTTAGTTTTTTATTACTAATAGTTTACAAAAATAATAAAAAATTTTTATTTTATAAACAATAAGCGGAGTTTTTTTAATATAAAAACTCCGCTATCAAATGCGAAATTACAATTTACAAACTTATTAAAAAGATTTTACTCTTTCTCTCATTCTAAATTTTATTCATATATTGCACTTTTTATATATCCATATTTTAGGTCGAGAACTAACAATTATCAGTAAGTCCTTTACAACTTAACCTACAGTAAAATTACATTTAATAAAAATGAGTATATTTACCCATTAATAATTATTAACATTAAAGACTACACAAATGTTGTCATCAGCAGAAATGCAGCGATATTCACGACAAATTAGAATAGACGAAATTGGTAAAGCAGGACAAGAAAAAATAAAAAAAGCTAAGATTTTGGTTGTTGGTGCCGGAGGATTGGGATGCCCTGTTTTATTATATCTTGTTTCAATGGGCATCGAACATATTGGGATTATTGATTATGATATTGTTGAAGAAAGCAATCTTAACAGGCAAATACTTTTTAATTATACTGACAAGGATCAGCCAAAAGTGTTTGCTGCTAAATCATATATAGAAAAGATTAATCCGCAAATAAATATTGAAGCATATTTTGTGAAATTAACAAGCAAAAATGCTCTTGATATTTTCTCAAAGTATGATATAATAGTTGAAGCATCTGACAGTTTTGCCACCAAATTTTTATCTAATGATGCTTGCGTTATTCTTGGTAAACCGCTTGTTTACGGTGCAGCTAATCGCTTTCAAGGACAAATAGCTGTTTTTAATCATAATAAAGGACCTACTCTGCGATGTCTATATCCTTCGCCTCCGGATGAACTTGAAACTCCATCATGTTCACAAACGGGTGTTTTGGGCTCAACCCCGGGAATAATAGGCACTATACAAGCTACGGAAGTTATCAAAATTGTAACCGGAGCAGGTAAACCAATAAATTATGGTGTTTTATCTTTAAATTTTTCAACTAATGAATATAGCATATTCGAGCTAAAACGTAATACTGAAAGCTCCAGGATAAAGGATTTAAAAGATTATGATGAGTGCTGTGATAAAGAAAATGTATCAAAATTCATTAATGTTCAAGAATTAAAGAAAATGCTTGAAAAAGATACTAACAAGCCGCTTTTAATTGATGTACGTGACCCTAAAGAAACATCAAAACAAAAAATAAAAAACACTATAAATATTCCTTATTATAGAATTTTTAAGGAAATTGATGGGATTCCAAAAAACAATCCCGTAGTTTTTATTTGTAATTATGAAACGCAAAGCAAAAAAGTGGCAAATTATCTTATTAAAAATCACAATTACAATAATGTTTTTTACTTAAAAGACGGAATTGTAGCATGGGATTTGAGTGCTTTTTTGTAAGTTTGTTTAACTGTCTATTCCAATTTATTATACCTGCTAAATCTTTTCAAATGCCTGCTTTAGATCATTAATCAAATCATTTGCATCCTCAATACCAACTGACATTCTTATAAGGGTATCGGATATTCCGGCTTTTTCTCTTTCTTTTTTAGCAACGGAAGCATGAGTCATTAATGAAGGTATTTCTATTAAAGATTCTACGCCTCCAAGACTTTCTGCTAAAGCAAAATAGTTTAAGTTCTCTAAAAATGTTTTAGCCGAATTCACATCTCCTTTAATAACGAAAGATATCATACCACCAAACCCTTTTATCATGGTTTTTGCCAAATCATTTTGCGGATGTGTTTTCAAGCCGGGATAAAAGACCTTACTCACTTTCCCGTTCATTTCCAAAAAATCGGCAATTTTAATAGCATTTCTGTTATGTTTTTCCATTCTAAGAGCAAGGGTTTTTATCCCCCTCATGGTTAAGTAGCTGTCAAAAGGAGAAAGAACCGAACCCGTTGAATTTTGAACAAATTTAAGCTTTTGATACAAAGATTCATCGAAAGTCATAACTGCACCACCTAAAACATCACTATGCCCGCCGATATATTTAGTTGAACTGTGAATAACCACATCGGCTCCTAATTGCAATGGATTTTGATAAAACGGTGTTAAAAAAGTATTATCCACTATAGTTAAAATATTATGCTTTTTTGCCATTTTTGATATCTGCTCAATATCACATAACTTTAACAATGGGTTGGTTGGAGTTTCAAGCCATATCATTTTTGTGTCATCACTAATGCTATTTTCAATATTTTTTAAATCTGTTGCATCTACATAATCTGTTTTTATTTTATAATCAGAAAACACGCTATTAAATAATCTTTTTGTTCCTCCATAAAGGTCGTCACAAGCAATTATATGGTCTCCCGGCTTGATAAAACTATGTATTATCGCCGTTTCAGCTGCTAATCCTGACGCAAAAGCAAGTCCGTATTTTGCTTTTTCCAAAGAAGCTAATTTTTCTTCCAGAGCTTTTCTGGTAGGGTTTAGAGAACGGGTATATTCATATCCTGCTGTTGGTAAATCAACATTTTTCCTTGCAAATGTAGTTGCAAGATGAATAGGTTTTACAACATCTCCTGTTGCTCCTTCTCTGAAGTCGGGCTTTTCGCCGGCATGTATAGCTCTGGTAGAAAATCCTTCTTGTTTATTGTTATTCAAAAAAGTTTCATTAATCCAGCTTTCATTATACATTTTTGACAAATACTTATCACCTGTATCACAAGCAAAAGTTAACACCTTTTTTGATTCTTTTTGTTCACGGCAGTATTTTAATGCTGCACAAAGCAATGTTCCTGTTGATGATCCTGCAAAAACTCCTTCTTTCATCAATAGTTCTTTCGCCGTATTAAAACTCTCTTCATCACTGACAGAATAAGCTTTTTTGGTTAAAGAAAAATCGCATATAGATGGGATAAAATCTTCTCCGATTCCCTCAACCAGCCATGAGCCGGCTTCGGAAACAATTTTTCCTTTTTCAATATATTCAGCTAAAATTGAACCTTTAGGGTCTGATAGTATTATGTCAACATTTGCCGATATTTTTTTAAAGAAAGAGGTAAGTCCTGTTATAGTTCCCGAAGACCCAATACCGAGTACCACAGCATCCAAATCCTTGTTCATTTGTTCCCATATTTCCGGTCCTGTAGTAGTTTCATGAGCAAAAGGGTTTGCTTTATTATTAAATTGATCTATATAAAAAGCTCCTGTTTTTTTTGCAATACTTAATGCTAAATCTTGATAGTATTCGGGGTCTCCTTTACCGACATCCGAGCGGGTCATTATTATTTCAACCCCCATTGCACGCAAATGGCTAACTTTTTCTTTGCTCATTTTGTCAGGTATTACCAATTTAAGCTTATACCCTTTAGCTATTGCTACTAAAGCCAAGCCAATTCCTGTATTTCCTGCTGTAGCTTCAATAATAGTGTCTCCTTTTTTTATCTTGCCTTGTTTTTCAGCTTCATTAATCATAGATAAGCCGATTCTATCCTTTATTGAGCCCCCGGGATTAAAAGATTCAAGTTTCATAAACAAGCGACATTTGCCTGTATCAAACTTAGTTAATTCAACAATAGGAGTGTTTCCAATAAGTTCTAAAATATTATTTGCCATTTTCTTGTTGTATTTATTATTATTGATTTGATAATTGCATATGCTTGTCCCAATCTTTCCAAACAGCTTCATATCCTTGGGATTTAATCATTTTTTCGATTTCGCCGGGAGTTCTGTCATCATAAACTTCAAACTGTTCCAAAGCTTTTTCTTTTAAGCCCGATGAATAACCACCCGGCTCAGTTTTAGACCCTGCACTCATTGCTGTAATACCAAGTTTTATGGCATTGTCTCTGAGTTTTTTTCTTTCCCTTACGCTCAATGAGAGTTCAACATCTGCATTAAATATTCTGTATGCACAAATCAATTGTACAAACTCTCTATCGGAAATTTTATAATTAGGTTGAAATGTTTTGCCAGGATGAGGTAGCAGTCTCGGAAAAGAAATAGAATATTTTGTCTTCCAATACTTCTTTTCAAGATAAGATAAATGTAACGCGGTAAAAAAAGCTTCAGTCCGCCAATCTTCCAGACCAACCAAATTTCCAATGCCAATTTTCCTAATTCCTGCTTTACCTAGACGATCAGGCGTTTCAATCCTATAATAAAAATCAGATTTTTTACCCTTTTTATGATATATAGGATATTTCTTTTTATTATAAGACTCTTGATAAATATATACGGTATTTAATCCCTTTTCGATAAGAGCTTTATATTCATTTATATTTAGAGGTTGAACTTCAAAAGAGGTAAGAGAGAAATATGGTTTTATCAAATCAATGATATTTTTAAGAAATTCCACTCCCGCATTTTTTTCAGATTCTCCACTAACTATTAAAATATGCTCATACCCATAAGATTTTAAAACCTTTACTTCTTTTAAAATTTCATCATCAGACAAAACAATTCTTTTTCTGTGATTATTTTTATTAAAACCGCAATAAACACAATAGTTGTCACAATAATTGGATACATATAAAGGGATATAAAGCTGTATTGTTTTGCCAAAACGTTCTTGCGTAATTTGATTACTAATCTGAGCCATTTGTTCCAGATAATATGATGCTGAGGGTGATAATAATGCTTTAAAGTCTTCAAAACTAAGCCGGCTTTTTGACAAAGCATTTTCAACATCGGTAGAAGTTTTGGAATAAATTGATTCTTTTACTTCATCCCAGTTATATGTATCAAAAATATTAATAAAGCTCATTTTTAATCATCCAAAAATTTTGTAAGCGGGCTACTGGCTTTCGCAACCTCGCTTGTTTTAAAATATTTGTTTTCGAATGCGTTTCTTCCGGCATTAACAGCATATTTAAAAGCAATTGCCATCTCCGCCGGGTCTTTTGCGATTGCGATTGCCGTATTGATTAAAACTGCTGCTGCTCCTATTTCCATTGCTTGTGCAGCATGCGACGGCATTCCAATTCCTGCATCAATAATCACCGGAATATTGCTTTGTTCTATTATAATTTGCAACATATCCAATGTTTTTAATCCTTTATTGCTTCCTATTGGCGAACCAAGTGGCATAACTGTAGCTGCACCGGATTCTTCAAGTCTTTTACATAAGACAGGGTCGGCTTGAACATAAGGCAATACAACAAATCCCATTTTTACAAGTTGTTGCGTTGCTTTTAAAGTTTCAATAGGATCAGGCAATAAGTACTTAGGATCAGGATGTATCTCCAATTTTAACCAATTTGTGTTAAGCGCTTCTCTGGCTAATTGAGCTGCAAAAACAGCTTCCTCCGCATTTCTCGCACCTGAAGTATTTGGCAATAAACTAAACTGTCTATGATTCAAGTGTTGAAGAATATTATCTCTCCCTGTTTCAATATCTACCCTTTTCAAAGCCACGGTAACTAATTCCGTGCCGGAAGCTAATATTGCTTCCTCCATCAACTTATTTGATCCAAACTTGCCCGTTCCGACAAATAATCTTGAATTAAACTCTTTGTCTGCAATTTTTAATGTCTGCATAATAAAAATAAATTTAATTTTAAATCAACCACCGCTAATTGCTTCAATAACTACAACTTTATCTCCATTTTTTAAAAAATGATTATCCCAATTTTTTTTTGAGATAACAATATTATTAATCGCAATTGCTATTCCATTATGGTTTTTTATATTGTTGTTCGCTAAAAGCTCTTTTACCGTTGTCTTCTCAGAGATAACTGTTTCTTTATTGTTTAGTTTTATATTCATAAAGAATTCTTTTATAACATTCTTAGCCAATTATACTTTCGCATTAGGACAAATACATTAAATGGCTATTCTAATAAATGAGGTTTTTAGAAAAGGTAAGATATTTATTTTGTTCCCTACGCCGGCATTATCCGTTCAGGTTCAAAGGGTATAATCTCAGCCTTTTCCACAGGCACTCCATAATCTAATTAATTGTTGTCCTTACGATTTACAATATCCTGCAAAGTTTCAGATTTTAATGTACTAATAATTCTGTCATTTAATATGTTCCAAAAATCATATACCGGGCATGTTGTTATTAATTCACAATCTTCAACCCCCTTGATACATTCTACAATACTTATATCCGCTTCAAAAGCCCTAAATATATCATATATAGTAATATCCTCTGGTTTTTTCAACAAAATCAAGCCACTTCGTTTTCCTTTTTTATTACTGATAAGCCCTTTGACTTTTAATGCAGATATTATATGATCAAGGTATTTTAAAGACAATTTTTGATTTTTGGCAATTTCTTTCTGTAATATTCCATTTTCATCATTGCTTGATGCAATTTCGTACATAGCCCTAACAGCATATCTTATTTTAGTGTTTATTTTCATAAATAATCATTTAAATAATAGGCAAATATATAGCAATATTTTTTAATCTACAAGTTTTATAGAATAAGTTGCATTTATATATTCGCAAAAATTAAATAATTGAGTATGTTTTATAAAAAATGGAAGAGTTATACTCAAGAAGAATATTTGTTTAATGTATATATTAATCGAAAAGTATCCACTCTGTTAATCGAAAAGTATCCAGTTAATTGCCACAAAAATACAATTAATTCTTTAAAATAATTGTATTTTTTCAAGTTCTTTTTTGGCTTTTTAAAAAGCCAAAAAAGAACTTGGTGCCCTTATTTTTATT
>PWLF01000072.1 GCA_003559475.1 Bacteroidales bacterium | reverse complement strand
TAATAAACTTTATAATACATCTGCTTAATACTAACAACACCATAGCCTGCCGCGTGCCCTTTGTTAAAAGAATAAATTAACAGGGTGCTGAATATACGGTCAGCGTCCTCTTTTGAATAGCCACCCGCCTTAGCTCCTTTATAAAATACTTTACGTAGCTCCTCAATTTCTCTATCCCTAAACTTAATTGCCCTGCCACGACCTTTAAGAACTTTTAAAATCCTATCTACTTCGCTCCAATCATATCTCCCGATTTTTCTACAAATACGAACAATCTGTTCTTGATAAACAATAGTTCCATAAGTTTCCTTAGCGTATTCGAACCATGGACTATCTTTTACCTCCCCTAAATTCTGCTTATTGTGCCCATATTGCTCAGGCATACGTAAGCTCAAGGGGCCTGGTCTATTCAGAGCAGAACCAGCCAACACGTCCTCTGCACAATCAGCTTGTATTAATCTTAAAATCTCCTGCGCGCCTTTAGACTCAAACTGAAAAATACCATCGGTATTACCTTTTCCAAACTCTTTTAAAACCTTAGGGTCTTCACACCAACTATAGTCAAAATATTCGCCAGTTTCTTTCTCAAACTCTCTAATTGTAGACATGGTTCTTAGTCCCAAAATATCAAACTTAACAACATTTATTAGCTCTAAATTACCTAAATCGTATGTTGTTACTAATTTACCTGCGCGTTCTTCAATAGCTGTATAGTCAATTAAATTATTTCCTGTTATTGCTATTCCTGCCGCGTGCGTCCCATAAAATTTTATCTGTTTATAAATCTTACAAAAATGCTTAATTATATTATCGTATTGTTTATCAAAAAGTCTGCACTCAGCTTTCTTTTTAACTTCATCGTAAATAATTATTTCCTCATCAATATTATCCTTGACGAACTTTTTAATAGCCGCCTTTTCGTAAACGCTTTCTACCCCACAAACCTTAAATAAATCATTTAACAAATTATCTGCCTTATAAAGGCCATACGAAATAACCTGCGCTGAATACCCTTTATATTTTTCTACTAAATATTCAATTACTTCGTGGCGCCTATTAGTTTCAAAATCAAGGTCAATATCAGGAACCTTCTTTTTATCCTCCCGCATAAACCTACTAAAATCTAAATCAAAATAAACGCTGTCAACCTCAGTAATATCAAGCGCATACGAAACTAAGCAGTTGCAAACCGAGCCCCTTCCAGGTCCCACCTTTATTCCTTTACTTTTTGCCCATTTAACATAATCCTGAACAATTAAGAAATAATCAATAAAGCCTAGTCCCTCAATAACACGAGCTTCTTCTTTACATCTGTCAATGTATTGTTTATTATATTTTCCTTTTTCTTTTAAACCCTTAATAATTTCTTCCTTAAATTTCTTTTCTGAATCTCCATGAACCGAGGGTAGCTTCAAGGGTAATTGTTCTAAAATACCCTCGTCTATCTTCTCGTTTATATCCTGCAGGTTCTGAATCATTCTTGGAGCTTCCTTTTTATACTCTGGGTGCATCTTTACAAATCTTTTTAAAAGTTCTTCCTCGGTGGGTATGTAACGCTCTGTATATGTTCCATCATCTACATCCCTACCATGTATTTCGTGCATCTTTAAATAACTATCGTAATCCTCTTGTTTCCCGTAATGAGAATCAGATGTTAAAATACACTTTACTTTATATTTTTTAGATAACTTTAGAAGCCCCTCGTTAGCTATTTCTTGAAGCCCTTCCTCGTTTAGTTTATATGGCTGAATTTCCAAATAAAAATCTTCTCAAAATATTTCTTTAAATTTCTTTAAAGCTTTTACTGCTCTATCTTTTTTTCCATTAACAAAGTTTTTACTTATAGGGCCCCCTATACAAGCTGATGTGCATATGAGGCCCTCACTATATTTCTCTAACAAGCTAAAATCTACTATAGGGACATAATACTTTTGTTTCAAGCTTGCTTTTGTCATTATTCTGTTTAAATTTTTATAACCTTGCAAACTCTTAACAAACAAGCATAAATGGAAGCGCTCCCGTTTTTTCTTAAATTTAGGAAGAAAATAAACCTCCACGCCTAAAATAGGTTTTATTCCAACCTCTCTGCACGCAAAATAATGTTCCGCTAAACCAGAAGCTGTTCCATGGTTAGAAACTCCTAAAGCTGTGTGCCCCATCTCTTTTGCTAAAGTAGCTAACTGCATAGGCTTCCCAAATCCATCATAAAGTGAAAACTCATCATGTCTGTGTAAGTCTATTAACATACTTTTCCCTCCAGCCCATTTATCTTAAGGCGCCTATATCTTGTTCAAAAAAATCCTTACCGTAGTAACTATTAACCATGCTTTCCCTCTCCAGTAAAAACATTTCTGTCTCCGCTAAAATTCTGCTAAAAATATCTCTGTTGCTGTTAAGTCCATTTATTTTATCTCTCTGTTTATCATAAACAAAGTCTTGGCTATTCCATTCAAAAACATCACTATCGGCATCAGGTGGATAAAAATTTGTGCTTCTATTTTGCCTAGCTGTCTGGACATAAAACTTGGCTGGTTGGTGAAGAAATTTATGGTTAATGGTTTTAACCAATAAAGGGTATTTTTTAACTAAACTAACTATCATTCTATAGGCTATTACGTTATCGGTTACTGGCTGAATCTGCTTATCTACCCTATCAAAAATAAAGGTTAAAGCATCTTTTAGACTCATACTCATAAAATAATAAGTTTCAAGACATCTGGGAAAAATATTCCTAGCATCGTGCAGGGTAATTAGTTTTGAGTCTATCATATCACAATAAAGCTGTTTCGCATCTTCTACAATCTTTTTCCATCTTTCTAAAAACTCTGGAGTATTCTCTACCGCAGTCGGAACTAAAGCGCTTTTATTTGTCCACCATTTATCTCCCGAACATTCCGCAGAAAATACAGCCCTTCTGTATCTCAAAATATGAGTAACTTCTTGCAGGCCTATACCCTCAATTAAAAAATTACATCTAATAGTTTCCATTGTTGTTGGAAGTATCTTATAATTAAATATTTTGTGCATAATTAAATCCTGAGTTTTATCATCCGCCTTTTTTGCTACCTCCATAGGATTATCTGCCCAAGTAGCATTAGCGAATGGAATACAATACTCCTTTAACTCCCTAAAAGAAGGCGCTTGGACTAAGGTTACTTTAATAGCTTCAAGTGCGTTCTTAAACTCTGTATTAGGTTCCTCCCCAAACATTATATCCATAGGAAACTCCTTAGGCTTTAAACTATCATTCCTTGGCATTTATATCCCATCCTTTCTAATTTTTTAAACTCTTCTTTTAACCTTTTAGAAGCTTCTTCTAATACTTCCCTAAAATAATCGTTACCTAAATTTACCTCATTTTCACAATATTGAACTACAGAAAAAGTATCGGCTACCTGAAATATTTGACGAGCTACTAACGAATCAGCATCAACCCCGTAAAAAGTTGAATATACTTCTGGGAAATGTTTAAATATAAAGCTTTTCTCATATCCCAACAAAATATCTTTAATCTCCGGCATGGCTTCCTTTGCATCATAAGTTATATCGTTTGTAATCATTTCTGGGGTATCATGTATTATTGCAATCTCTAAAGCTTTTAGTTTTATATCTTTGGAAACTTTTAGCCTATCGCAAAGTATATTCGTAAATAAAGCAACATAAAAAACATGTTGTGAAACATATTCATTCTTAATTTTAGGCCAAGTATTGTATCTTACTATTTCATTTAAACGGTATATATCTTTTAAAAACTTTTCTTCTACCACCTTACTCTATCACTCCTTTAAAAGTATAATCTTTATAATTCTCCAAAGCTTCCTCGATAACTCCTACCTTTAATTCTTTTCTAGAAGTAAGAACACAAATACCAGATTCAGCTAACATTAGGTTAAAAGGGTTATCCCCTAGGGTTTCCGCATAATAAATAATAGGAACAGAATTAGCATAGGCAAAACCGCACTCCCAAATGGTTCCCATATCTTTCCCATCTGTTACCGCAAAAACAGCGGAACAACTTAAAATAGCATCTAAATTTTTATAAAAAACCTTTTTACGTAATTTAATATCCGCATTAGGGTCTAGATGGCACTCCTCTTTAGGGCTCCAAACATCATAGTCTAAGTATCTTAATTTAGCTTTTAAATATTCTTCGCGTTCTACCTGCTCTGCATTAAAAAATGGTGAAGCAAAATATAAGCTTATTTTTCTTTCTCTACCTTCTTTTCTCTTACCTTCCATTATCTCACCCCTATATACAAGGCTGTTTGCCCATATTTATCTTCCGATACCTTTGACTGGCTAAAAGTTGTTAACTCCTCAAAATTATCGTCAAGCAATTTCTTTACCTTTTTTGCATAATATAAGGTCTTTTTATTATTTAAGTTAAAGCCGAGGTGCATTTCCATGGCTAACAATTTTATATTGCTTTCTATAATTCTGTTAAAATCTATTATAAACTCGGCTCCCTCAATATCTAACTTAATACCATCAGGGTTTACTTTATCCAAAACCTTATTTAAAGAAATAGTTTTAACCTCTATTGTCTCCCTACCACGCTTATATAAAAGCGAGTGCATACCTTTGTGTCTTCTTACATTTTTATAAAAATAAGCTACACCTGTTTTATCAGAAACAGCCTTCTCAATCAGTTTAAACCTCTTATCTTTATAAAAAGGTTGCTTCTTTATTAGCGCTATATTATCAGGGTCTGGCTCAAAACCAAATACTTTTTTAGCTCCTTCTTCTAAAGCACGATTGGAAAAGGCTCCAATATTTGCTCCCAAGTCTAAAACAATCATTCCCTTGCATCTTTCAAGAAACTTATTATAAGTCGCTTGCTCTGCAATAATTACTTTATCACTAGTTTCCGTCCTATAATATAAATTACTTTCTTTATCAAACTTAATTTTGTTCACCCTCTCACCCCTATAAATAGAGCTAATTTCCAAAACTTATCTTCTGCTACCCTTGACTGATAAGGTTTAGTTAATTCTTTAAAATTCTTTAAAAGAAGTCTCTTTAATTCCTGCGCTTTCTTTAGAGAGTTTTTTATAGTTTTTTCTGAATAATCAAAATGTAGTTCAATAGCAATTAACTTTATATCACTACTTATTACATCATCAAAATTAACTAAGTATTCCGCACCCTCAATATCCATTTTTATTGCGTCGGGTTTAGCCTTGTTTATAACCCTATCTAAAGCAACAGTTTTTACTTCTATTTTATCCCTCCCCCTCCTACTTAAGAGGGAGTGACAGGCCGCATTTTTCTTGCTATTCGTGTAAAAGGTAGCGGTTCCACTCTTATCTGAAATGGCTTTTGGAATCAAATAAAAGTTTTTATCATTATAAAAGGGTTGCTTCTTTATCATTCTTACATTATCTGGGTCTGGCTCAAAAGCAAAAACCTTTTTTGCCCCCGCACTCAGCGCATTATTTGAAAAAGCCCCGATGTTCGCCCCCATATCTAAAACAACCATATCCTTGCAATTCTCAAAAAATTCTTTATAGCTTCTTTGCTCTTTCATAATAAACCTGTCGTTCTTATCTTCCCTATAATAAAGCCCATACTTTGAATCAAAACCAATTTTACCCATTTTGTCCTCCTTTGTTAAAAATCAAATATACAAAAATCTTGAATATGTTTATAATTTGTTATTGCTTTCCTTGGTATTTTGCTAAGTGAATATAAACACCTAAACATCTTTTCGTGATTCGCCAGTTCGCCACCATGCTCTTCCGAGGAAGCGTAAATATCTAAGCTTTCAACTAAAATTAATTTTGAACCTGGAAGCTTGGAAAGCGCCTCGTCTATATAAAAAAAGTAATTAGTATATATCCCCCGACTAAAATGATTATAAACAAACTCTGTTAAGTGAAATCTATCAATAATTAAGTCAGGAATAAATTGCAACATTTGAAGCAACATCTGATATTTTAATTCTATCATCTTTTCTACCACTATTGGTTTATATTTTATAAAATCTTTATATCCATCCTTATATTCATCTTTAAAAATAGGAATACCTGTTTGTTTGCTTATCTTTTCACAAAGTGTTGTTTTTCCTACCCTGTCTACACCTTCTACTATTACTAACATTTGTCTTCACCTCCCTTTATCTAGCTTTTCAGTGTTCTCTTTTATTTTCTTTAAAATAGCTTCCTCTACCTGTTCGGCGCTAAACCCAGAATATAAGCTAATATTTATTAACGTTATTATACAGTCAGCTATTTCTACTAATTTATTCTCTGGGTCGTAGTGCGTATTCCGATGAGTTTTCCATCGCTTATCAGATTTTAAAAGCTCTCCCATTTCTTCTGATAAAGCTAACATATGGTAAGAACTCCAATTTTTATCATCTACTGGTAAGTTTATATTAGTTATCTTCTCTTGAAAGGCCTTTTGTTCTTCAAAAATATTATAGAGCGGGCCTAAATTAATAGGCCCATTCTCTTTACCATTCCTCATCGTCTTCCTCTTCTTCTTCCTCTTCCACATCGTCGTCGTCCTCTTCCTCATCTTCTTCTTCCTCGTAATCCTCTTCGTCTGCTTCTTCTTCATCTTCTTCAAGGAGGTTTATATAATATTTTTTACCCTTCTTTGGCTTGCACTTTATCCCCCTCTTTTTACATAACTTATACAGTTCTTTTTCTTCCATTTCGTCGTATTCCTCTTCGTTTTCTTCATCATCGTCCCACTCTTCTTCTTTACCGTCCGCTTCCTCATTAGGATACGCTTTATCTAATATTTTATAAAATTTAGATTCACTAAAAGGTTTAGCTTTCTTGTTCTTAAATTTTACTTTGTCCATCGGGACAACAGAGTAAGTAGTGCTTGTCCCAGTTCCCTCCCTAGTTATAATATAATCTCTGTCCATGATGGTCCCATAAGCTTCATACATTCCAACTAGCGCAGGCACTGGGGAGGCAGAATTAGCCGCCGCCATTAAAATACGAGTTTCTTTTGCTTCATAATCGTATACGCTCCACGCATATAAATCCCTGTGCCTTAAATCATCATTATCACAGTTATCACAATCCCTATCAAATACTTCTTGGCACGGGGAATTTATGCCCAGCTGAAAACTGTCATGAAAAGGGACCTCAAACCCTTGGTCCATTTCTTGCAAAAAGCGCACTCTGTTTTTAATTCCCGCTTTAAAATAAACAAACTTTCCTTTATTAGCACCTGATTTTTTAATCCTATCTTTTATTTTACCAACTAAACCGCCACTACCTTTTTTCTTTTTCTTCTTCACCATTAAGCCCTTCCTCCTAATCTCTTTAAGGTTTTATTTCTTGCTTCTTCAAAAGAATCCTTATTAAAATCCCCAGGGTCTTTAATTCCTGGAGGATAATAAAGCTTTTTTACATCAAAAAAATAACCCAAATATTTTGTCCCCTCTTTTCCGCATTTATCATTATCCAAAGCAGAAATAACTTCTTTTACTCCCATAGCTTGAAGCTTGTCCACCTGAGGTTGGGTTATTTTCCATCCAAGAATAGCAACCACGTTTTTAACACCAAACTGAAGAAATTTAAGCCTATCCATATAACCTTCTACAATTATTACACGCTTATAATTATAGTCACCAACAAGCGTGTTAATTCTGCTAAAACCTTCGTTATATAAATACTTGCGCTTCTTCTCTATCCTCTTGCTCGTTGTTCTGCATACATATCCTTTAAATTCTCCCATATCAAACATCGGAAAAACTATAGGGTAAAAATCATTATAAGTAAATTTAGCTTTACATAGATTTAAAGCTTTAGGAAAGAAGCCCCTGCGCTTCATATATGCTTCTGCGTGGCTCCCAGTTCGCCCCCATTGAACAGATTTTAAATTATAATAATAATCTATTGCCTCAATTAGTAATTGCTCACTGGAGGCCTTGT
>PWLF01000136.1 GCA_003559475.1 Bacteroidales bacterium | reverse complement strand
TTTATCTATCATATCAATCATCTTTTTGCTCTTTTGTTAATAAAAAACAAAAGATATTAAACTTTTTAATATGGATACTTTTCGATTAACAGAGTGGATACTTTTCGATTAATATATACACCAATATTTATTTGCAATTTTACCAATTTCCGATAATGTTATTTTTTTATCATTTATTTTGCCGAAATAACATTCCTGTTTTACTGTGCAGATGGTTACAAAATATGCCCCATTCCATCCATAATCCCAATTTTGTAGCCGGGCTGACGAAATGCGGTATTTGTTTTTAAATTTATCCATTTTATTTTTTTGTCAAAAATAAAAACATTTTATTATCCGAATCAATCAAATGATTTGTTTGTTCATAAATAGAATATCAGTGGGGTGATTTTTTGATGCTTCTTTTTCAATTTGCTGTATCCTTGTTTTTATATGTTTATTTTCAGTTAAGATGTTTTTTATTTCCACAAAAGTTTCAACAATGTGTATGCTAAATTTTGCCGCTTTTTTAGAAGGTAAAACATTGGCAAGCATTAATACTCCTTTTTCGGTAAAGGCATAAGGAGCATATCTTCTTCCGCCCCAACTTGAAATCACATTTTGTGATGTCAAGTTTTCCTTAAAATATTTAAACTCTTCTTTAGTTAGTTGAAATCTAAAGGTGTCCGGGAACTTTTCAATATTTCTTTTTACCTGCTGGTTTAGTATTCTTGTTTCTACCTCGTGCATTTTGGCAAGATCTTGATCTAGCATGACTCTTTTATTACGAATGGTATAAACCAGATTAACATATTTATTATCACTTTTCTTTATACTTGCCATAATTTCTTGAGTTTAATATTAGATAATTGTGTTATGTTTTCCTTTTTGGCTTTCTATGGAAGCATGCGACCTTAAAGAATTAGTTTTAAGGTCGCAATTTGCGACTTCAAATTTGCCGACTCTTTAGATGTAAGCCGGAACATAAAGTCTTTTGGAAATCTCTTTGTATTACGCTTTAGTTGTTCATTGAGCTTTTTTGTTTCTAATCCATACAATTCAGCCAAATGATAACCTAACATTACCTGTATTCCTCGAATGGTAAACATGGAATTTTTAATATATTCTTGGTTAATCAGTCTCATGGTTAATTAAGTGTCAAGTTTCATAAGGTTGTTTATGAAACCCGGATTATAATGCAACAAATTTATAATTTAATTTATCAACTCCAAAGGTTTTTGATTAAAAATTTCCGGGCAACATTCAACTATCATCACATTCCAAAACTCCCACAGCATTACCATAGCGAGGGTGTCGAGTTCGCAGTATTTCAGCAGGGCGGTTTTTATGATTTTTTAAATGAATGATTTGTGTGAATGTAAATTTCCCGGTGCATTATAACCGTGCGGTCGTCGTAGAGACACAAGATTTTGCGTCTGTGGATTGTGGTTTGATAATACTACCGTAGAGACGCAATATTTTGCGTCTCTACATCGCGTCTTGCAACCGATTTTCTATCACATCCGACGTCGTCCCGTCGTTCTGCAATCAATTTTTTATCACATCCATCATCCTGTTTATCAGCAACCCAGATGCAAAATATTACTTATCTAGGAAAGAACCATTATTAATCCATAATGCATCTAACAGATTGACCTTCTCCGATTTTATTTCTAAGTCTGCTCTTCATACTAGCAAGAATAATCTGTCTAAAAACTCCATTATGAGGAGGAGTAGTTGTATAATAATCCGGAGTACATTCTGATGTCCAGTAATAACCGCCTGTAACAACCGTTTGAATATTTCCCGATGCATGGTCTCTTGTTCCACCTGAAGTCAGTTGCATAGTATTAAATGCGTCTATTCTGTAATCATCAGATGACCATGAAGCTGTTTCAGCTTGCCATTCAGCCAAAGTAGGTATTCTCCAGCCCGGTGGGCAAGGGTTATTTTCGCATGATTCACTTTGCCACAAATCACAAGTTTGAGGAACAATCCAGCTAAAAGGATTTTCGTCATTTACAATAAAGTCGCTATGACCCGGCTCGTTATCATCACTGGTATCCGTTGTTGTACCACTATCTCTGTCTTGATGCCCATCATCTAATCTTCCCCATTGAAATAAATCACCAAAAGCTTCACTATCGTCAAATGATTCAGCTACACGTTCAGCGCCAAGATTACGATCTAACCAGCATGTTCCATTTTCTCCACCGATAATATAGTAGGTTACATCCGTACCACTCCCTGCCGGATATTCAAATGTAACAGGATCCCCAATATACTGACAAGCGGAGGGATCTATTTCCTCATGACACCATACTTCATTCCATTCTCCTCCAACGAAAGCTTCAACACAATTTGTTTCATCATTAAATATAAGCAATGATTCTGCCGGACTATCAATACCATCTCTATCATTTGTTTCTAATCTTGGCAATAAAAACCCTTTGTCGTTAGATATTAACTCCAACATTGCCGAAGGATGTGCATCGTGATCATTTTCATCACTTATTGCTACCCTGTTTTGACTAATAATACTAAAATTAACAGCAAACATTAAAGATAGTGTTAAGGCAAGATTTAATTGTTTTTTAACATAATTTTTTATTTTTAGTTTAAATATTTATAATTCTACAAATATATTATTTTATTTAAGATATAAAATTAAAAATTTTTATAAAAAAATAGAGACGTAAAATTTTGAGTCTCTACATCGCCGACAACACATGTCGGTTTTAAATTAAAAATATCAATCATGGAATAATTAATCAATATCCATTGGGGTTTAAAAATTAAATTTTAAATTTGCTGTATTATAATCCGGGGTTTTATAAACAACCTTGTAAAACCTGACAGTTACGTACCACAAAAATTCAAAACAATCTTTATGTCACTTAATATGCAATTTGTTTTGTATTTTTGCATAAAATAGTATTTTGCGCGTAACTCGTAGTCTTTCATAATTATATAAATCAAGCATGATTGATAATCATCCACGAATAAATATATTGCTAACATTTGATTATGAGTTGCCTTTGGGTGGGGTTGCAAAATCCTTTGAGGATAGTCTTTTCCATCCTGCCGGAAAACTGCTCGACTTTGCCGGTAAAATGAATGTTCCTGTTGTTTTTTTTGCCGATATTTTGAGTTATATACGCTTTAAAGAATTTGGCTTTGATGATTATACCAATGGTTTTAGAGAGCAATTGCAGCAAGCGATAGCCAAAGGAAATGATGTGCAACTGCATTTACATCCTCATTGGCTGGATACTAAAATAGAAAAAGGAGGGTTTTATCCTTCAGACAAATTCAAACTGGCTGATTTTTACAATAATCAATATCCTGATAATATCCCCGGTATCGTCAAACGCGGTGTTGAAGAATTAACTGCTGTTTGCAGCTCTGCAAGTAGCGAATATCGTTGTATTGCATACAGGGGAGGAGGCTATAATCTTGAGCCACGCACAGGAGAAATTGTTTCCGCATTGTTGGATAATGGGATTAAGTTTGACAGTACAGTTGTTCCGGGATATTTTTTTGTTTCACGTCAGAATATTGTTGATTTCAGGAAGGTGCCAAAAAAGCCCAACTGGTTTATTTCTCCTGACGAGGATATTAAAAACGCCGGAAGCAATGGCTTATGGGAAGTTCCTATTGCCTCCAAGTCAAAAAGTCTTTTTGAAACTCCCACAGCGCTGAAGATGAAAAAATACTCCCATAGGGCACCGGAGAACAGGGGATCAATTATACATAAAGATGCTGAATTGAACCTGAGAGACAAGATGAAAATGTTTTTGTCAAACAGGATGCTAACGGTTGATAATTACACTTATTCCAAAAAATATCTCAGGCAGATATTTGACCATCATATCCGAAGGTACAATAAGTATGATGAAGTATCGCTCGCACTTATCGGGCATCCCAAAAGTATGGGGGATTATTCTTTTGAACTGCTTGAGGATTTTATTAGTTATGTTAGGGAAGTGTATGGAAGTAATGCAAAGTTTACTACCTTTACGGAGCTTTAAGTTTGTATGAATTCAAATGTAGGAAAATGAGAATTAGTGAAGTACTATATCGAATATTGCCGGAGAGCTTGTTTGTGGTGCTTCGTGACAAGTATCACAGATATAAGCGTTCGGTATATTCACCGGTTGACATAGATGAATTCAGGGAAGTGCTGGATAAGATTGATGTTAAGCGCGGTGACGTAGTTTTTGTTCATAGTTCATTTGATAAGTTGCACACAGCTTTTTCTGCAAAGGATATGCTGGATGTGTTACTGGAAAGAGTAGGAGAGGAGGGGACACTGTTGTTTCCTTCATGGAGTCATGCAGGACGCACAGAAGATTATTTAAAGTCAGGCAAAATTTTTGATGTCAGGAAGTCTTATACCTTGATGGGCTTGCTCCCCGAGTTGGCACGCAGAAGAAAGTCTGCCGTGCGTAGCCTGCATCCTGTTGCTTCCATTGCTGCTATCGGCAAACATGCAAAAGAACTCACGGATAAGCATTATCTTTCTTCGTATGCATGCGATGAAAATAGCCCTTATTATAAAATGATGAAATATAATGCTAAGATAATCGGGCTTGGGGAAAAAACTGCCAGCCTGTCTTTTGTGCATTGTGTAGAAGATGTGATGAAAGAAGAATTTCCTGCTAAAATTCGCAATCCGCAAAAGTTCACTGCAAAGTATAAAGATTATGAAGGTAATGTCCGGTCTATGGATTTGTTTGTTCTTAGTTCAGATAATCGCTATAATAATATTCCCGGCTTTATTCGCAAGCATATTAGTAAAGAAGCTTGCCGGCAGATGAAGATAAAAGGGCGAAATTATTTTACAGCTGATTCTGTAAAATTATTTGATGAGATGATTTCTCTGGCAAAGAAAGGAGTTACAATTTATGGATAATAACAGGAAAAATATGATTAGCTATAGAGTTATTGATAAAAATGAACCGCAGGAAACTTTTGACAGCATTGCGTTTCTGTTTCGCGAGATGTATGAATTTATGCAAGATAAAGGCATGCAATTATCTATGGTACAAGGGGGGGAGCAAAAATGGATAAGCACGGCAAGCCGTATGCCCGGCAAGATGAATCATATTGTTGTGGCAGAAGATAAAAATATTATTGGCTTTGCACATGGAAATATTCGATTGGCTCCTGATCATCTTGGTGGTGTCAAAATCGGGTTTATATCGCATGTTTATGTACAGGAATAATATCGCGAGCAAGGCATTGCGTCAAAATTGGCGGATATGCTTATCGAATCACTGAAGGCCGCCGGTGCAAGGCACTTAGAGCTGGAAGTATTGGTTATGAACCAAGAGGCTATTAATTTCTGGAAGAAAAAAGGGTTTAAAAAAGAACTATATCGAATGTCCAAATCAAGTGTTTGATGAATATTTATTCATATTTTGAAAAAGCTTATAAGTCGAATCCCGACAACTTGGCTTTGTTTGTAAAAGATGCCGGCTATTCTTACAAGCAGATATACGACTATGCTGCTCAAATTGCCGTATCTGTTAATACAGGAAAAAGTTCTTTTACGGGTTTGCTGGCACATCGTAGCGTGTCAGCTTTTGCCGGTGTATTGGGAGTTTTGAGGGCGGGCAATGCTTATGTTCCTTTAAACCCGGGGTTCCCACCTGAGAGACTTGCATTTATGATTGAGTTCTCCGAAATGGATACTATCATTGTAGAAGAGAAATATTTACATCTACTTGAAAAAACTCTTAAGTTGATTAACAAAAAGTTCAACCTTGTTTTTCCGGGCATGAGAGAAAGCGAACTTGACCTCCCATTTTTAAATAATCATATGGTTATAGCTGCTGACACCCCGATAAATTCAGGCAAAACTTTGCATAAAACCGTACAGTCAGAATTTTCAGAGCATTATGCTTATATGCTTTTTACTTCAGGTAGCACCGGCAAGCCCAAGGCAGTGGCAGTGAAGCATAAAAATGTTATGTGCTATGTTGAAAATATCAATGAGATGAATGCATTTTCTTCATCCGACAGATTTTCGAATACGTTTGACCTGACTTTCGACCTGAGCGTGCATGATATGTTTGTCAGCTGGTCTAACGGAGCTTCTCTTTACTGTGTGCCGGAAGATGCCCTGATGGCACCTGCAAAGTATATCAGGAGTCATAAGTTAACATGCTGGTTTTCAGTGCCGTCGCTTGCAAATGTTATGGAAAGGTTCAGGATGTTGAAGCTGGGAACATTTCCTGATATAAGGTATTCGTTATTTTGCGGAGAACCATTAAAGGAATCCCTTGCAGAAAAGTGGCAAAAAGCTGCACCTAACTCTATTCTCAAAAATATTTATGGCCCGGCAGAAACAACAATAGGTATTTCCGAATATGAATACCAACAAGGTAAAAGCAAATCGGCAAATGGCATTTTGTCAATCGGCAAAATATTTTCAGGTAATAAAAGCAAAATAGTAGATGAGCAGTTGAATCAAGTTGATACAGGGCAAACGGGGGAGCTGTTATTATGCGGCAAGCAGGTTGTTGAAAAGTATTGGAACAACCGCCAAAAAACAGCCGATGCATTTGTAGATATTAAAGGTGAAAAGTGGTATAAAACCGGAGACCTTGTTAAAGCTGATGATGAAGGTGATTTGTTCTTTATGGGAAGAAAAGATTTTCAGGTGAAAATACAGGGAAACAGAGTTGAACTAAATGAAATTGATTTTGTAATTTCGCAGTTTTTAAAAAATGACAATGTTTTAACAATCTTTTTACAAAAAGATGATTATGGCAGTATGCTTGTAGCTTGTATCAATGATAATCCGGAAAATGAAATAAAACAGACACCTGAAATTATCAATGAATGTAAAAAAAAGCTACCTGCGTATATGGTTCCTGAAAACATAGTGTTTCTTGAAAGTTTTCCGCAAAATAAAAACGGTAAAACAGACAGGAATAAACTCACTGAAATTGTTAGGTCAAAATTGCTGTAAGGTGGTGAAGCAGTTGTAAAAGCTTTTTTAAAAACTCGTTATCCGTTGAGCAGCAGCGAAATTCTGTTTTTTTGGAATTACTGGTTACTCGTTAATCACAATATTAGAGATTGTAACTAAAAAAAATTATAATCAGATGAAACCGGAGGAGATAAAAATCAAACTATTTGAGTTAATGCATCCGCGTTTGCAGCGGCTGGGCATTCAGGAAACTGATATTGATGAAAATGAAAGTCTGCTTGCTCAAGGGGTCTTTGATTCAATGGCTTTTATTGAGTTTATTACCCGTATGGAGGAAGAGTTTGATATTGAAATGGATTTTGAGGAAATGGATGCTTCTGACTTTACATCTGTAAGTCAATTGACAGATATTATAAAATGTCTAGTACGGAAATAGGTTTACACAAAAAAGTGTAAAAATGGATAAAAAAGTTAAAAAAACTCCATTTTTTTAAAAAACTTATTTATTTTTGTTGCGAAAATATTAACCCTGTTAACCTTAAATAAGATGACCAAAGTAGTAATTTTTTGCAGTCTTTTTATTGTTTTTATAAGCAATAAACCTATCCTTGCAAGTTCACCTTCCGAAGACAGAAATTATATTATATCTCATGCGCCACGGGTTGCGACAACTGACATTGATAGTATTCCTGAAGAATACCGTGGCACTTTGATAAAATATTTTGATGGCATAGGCAGAGAAATACAGGCTATTCAAGTTAAGCAATCGCCTGATAAAAAGAATATTGTACAGCCTTTTGCGTATGATGAGTTTGGCAACAGAACACGCAATTTTCTTCCTTATATCAGCGAAGAGCCGGGAAAATCATATCAAGTTAATTGGAAAACAGCTCAAAGGTCATTTTACGGAGAGACGTATGGAGATGAAAGAAATTATGCCTTTTCCCAAACTTACTATGAAAGAAGCCCGTTAAACAGAGTTCTCTCTGAGCTGGGTCCGGGTAG
>PWLF01000128.1 GCA_003559475.1 Bacteroidales bacterium | reverse complement strand
TTTTAATTTTAATTTAAAACTCGATTTTTTAAAACTAATAAAGAAGTTTGTTTAATAATAAAAAACAAAAATATAAAATATATTTAAATACAAAAAAATAATTATTTATTTAATTAATAACAATACAATTAATTTTGTATTTTTGTTGAATTATATATAATATTATATAGATAGTAGGCAAAAAAGCTTTTTTTATATATTTAGCTTTAATAGTAAATTAAATCACTATTGTCCGGTTAAAATTTCGTCATTTCCCCCTAGCGGTCGAAATGACGGTTTAATTAGAATAAGAGGGGGGATGGGGGTTAGTGGTCATTTCCACCGAAGGGAGAAATCTCGGATAAAAAATTACTTTTGTCGGACATTACTGAAACTAAATATCAAATATTTAAAAATTTCTTTCTGATTATTATATAATAAATATATTAGCCCAAATATTTAACAACTATTTTATTAAAATGGAAAAACATAAAATTGGCGATTCAATTATTGAGATAGTTCAAGGAGACATTACAAAGCAAAGCGATATTGAAGCGATAGTTAATGCTGCGAATGCTCATTTGCGAATAGGTGGAGGCGTTGCAGGTGCAATACACAGAGCTGCCGGACCTGAGCTTGAGCTGGAAAGCATAAAGCATGCTCCTATAGAACCTGGAGAAGCCGTTATAACAGGAGGTCATGACCTAAACAATAAATATGTTATACATTGCCTTGGACCGGTTTACAACAAAGACAAACCACATGAAAAGCTATTAGCTGATTGCTATATAAACGCTCTTAAAATTTGCGATGAAAGAAATATTAACAGTATTGCTTTCCCTGCTATATCTACCGGAATCTTTGGATATCCTATTGAAGAAGCTACTGAAATTGCACTGAAGCAAATAATCGAATGCAAAGAAATATTAAATTTCCCGAAAATTATTCGCTTAGTATTGTTTAGTGATAATGACCATGAAGTATATATAAAAACAATTAAAAAGCTATTATAAAAACTATCTTATAATAATTTTTTTCACCAACTCTTTGCCACATTCATCATTTATTTGTTTTATTAGCTTTTCCTTTGCAAAGTTAAGTTCGCTTCGCAAAGCAGAGGAATCAATATTAACTACTAAGGTATCGTTTTGAATGGATATTTTTTTAGTTTTTGAAGAAATATAATTACCCATAATTTTTTCCCAGGCATTAGCTACCTTAACTTTGTTCAGCTTATTTTCAAATCCGTATGATTTGATAAGACCTTTTATTGCTTCACCCAAAGTTTGTTCATTAGACTGTCTAGCCATACTAGTCACAATTTATTTCATTCTTCTCCCCTACACTACCATCTTTAATATTATACAAATATACGGGTATTTTAATATCTGAAAAAATTTCAAGTAATCTTTTATTATTAGTATCTGAGACAAATATTTGACCAAACTCCGTTTCACTAACGAGTTTTATCAATTGTTTTACGCGGTGCCTATCAAGTTTATCAAATATATCATCAAAAATCAATATTGGTTTAAACCCTTTAACATTCTTTGTAAATTCATATTGAGCAAGTTTTAAAGCTATCAAGAAAGTTTTTTGTTGACCTTGACTTCCAAACTTTTTAACAGGCATATCATCAATAAAGAATAAAAGGTCATCTTTATGAGTGCCTGCCGTTGAATGCTGAACAATTCTATCTTTTTTTAAAGCTTTTTCAAGCATAGTTCTAATATCTGAATGATTAAGCTGACTGTCATAATCGATAGTCACTAGTTCATTTTCATTTGACAGAAATTTATAATGCTTTTGAAATATTGGGAAGAACTCGTTAAATAATTTTTTTCTTGAATCGTAGATTACTTCACCATTATTAATAAGCTGTTCGTCCCAAATATCAAGAGCAGAAGCATCGAAAAAGTTTTTTTCCGCAAATGTTTTAAGAAGAGCATTTCGTTGTTGCAGGGCTTTATTATAAGCTATTAAAGCCGAAAGATAGTCTTTATCGTATTGCGATATAACGCTATCCATAAACTTTCGTCTTTCTTCACTGCCACCGATGATAAGAGAGCTGTCTGACGGACTTATAATAACCAAAGGAAATAGTCCTACATGATCTGCCAAGCGATCATATTCTTTTTTATTACGTTTAAAAACTTTTCTTTGATTTCGTTTCATAGCGCAATAAATTTGATCATCCTGACTATCATTTTTATAAGTGCCTTGAATCATAAAAAAGTCAGAATCATTTTTAATATTATGGCTATCTATAGGATTTGTAAAACTTTTGCAAAAAGAAAGGTAATAAATTGCATCTAAAAGGTTGGTCTTCCCACTGCCATTGTTGCCAGTAAAACAGTTTATCCTGCTACAAAAATCTATATTAGCTTCGCTATAATTTTTAAAATTGATTATGTTTAATTTACTAAGAAACATTTTACAATTATTGATTCTTTAAAACAAAATTTTATTGGATAATTATCTCTTTGCATTATATAAAATCTATAATGCTTTAAATTTTCGCCAGTAAAGAAAGGTCAAGGCTTTTAATATTATGAGTAAGAGCTCCAACAGATATATAGTCAACCCCTGTTTCAGCAACTTCTCTAATATTTTTTTTTGTTATGCCTCCACTAGCTTCAGTTATATATTTATTTTTAATAATATCAACAGCAACACGCAAATCAGGTATTGAAAAGTTATCAATCATTATCATATCAACAAAACCTTTTTTAAGCACTTTATTAAGTTCATCAATACTTCTTACTTCTATTTCAATTTTGATATCAAGGTTATTTTTTTCAACATACAATTTTGCTCTTTCTATAGCATTTTCAACACCTCCTGCAAAATCAACATGATTATCTTTTATCATTATCATATCATATAATCCCATTCTGTGATTATTACCACCTCCGGTTTTCACAGCCAATTTTTCCAGCTGACGCATATTAGGGGTAGTTTTTCTTGTATCCAGAATTTTAGCATTAGTATCTTTTATCAATTCAACATATTTAGCAGTTTCAGTAGCAATTCCACTCATTCTTTGAATAAAATTCAATGCAACTCTCTCAGATTTCAGTATTGAATTAACTTTGCCTGAAACGGAAAAAACAATATCTCCGCTATAAATTTTGTCTCCATTATTTTTTATTGCCTTAAATTCAAGCTGTGGGTCAAGTCTTTTAAATACTTTCTCTGATATATCAATACCTGCAATTATGCCATTTTCTTTTGCTATCAAATTTGCTCTTCCTTTTATCCCCGGTTGCAAAACCGCAATTGAAGTATGATCTCCTTCACCAATATCTTCATACAAAGCATTTGAAATTATTTCATCTATCTTCATCATTTTAACAATACTTTATTAATAATCGGTTTATAATTTTATGATTAGAATTTATATACACCTCTTCGTTTTAATCAATCATTTATAATCAGCAATGTCCGAGAAAAATAATTTTTATATGAGATTTCTCCCTTCGGTCGAAATATTAATCGGACAATAGCGATTTATAATGTAAATATTAGGCACAAATATATACACTATTTTCAAACTAAAAGATTAATTAACAATCAAAAAGTTTGTTGTTTTACAGACCTTGTCTATTATTGAGTTTCAAACTGAAGCTGATGCAGGAAATAATTATCTGAAACTTTTTTTATTAAGAAATACGTTCTGAAGGATTTATTATCTTTTGTTTCAAGAACTCCAATAACGTATAAAGAGCCATCTCTTGAAGAGCCTTCATGATTTACTGTAAAAGAGTCAGGGCTATTATTAGAAAAAAAATTTCTCATAATAAGCTCTGCTTGGGATTTGCTGTAAGTATCATCAATGCCGGGAACTGAAAGTTCAACATTGTTTCCAAAATGACGAGCCAATTCTCTGGAATCTCCATTTCTAATTGCTTTAGTAATATCTTCTGTAACATTATTACTCATAAAAGCAAATAAAGAAAAATGAAAAACTCCTACAAATAAAATTGTAAGTATTGAATAAACTGTAGAATTTTTCATGTTAATAAGGGTTTTCATTAAAATTTATGTTATTGTTTATGTATCTAATATTTAGCTACAAAAATTAAGCCAAGAATCAAAAAACATTAATAAAAATATCAAATTAAAAACCAACCAAAACAATTAACAAATATAATCAAATTTTTGGAATAATAAAAAAATATTTAAAAACAAAAAATATAACGACCCTTTAGAATCCATTGTGAACCTTGCGGATAAAAACCCGGTAAATAAAATAATGACAAAGTAAAATTAAGCCACAAATACACGAATGAAAAACGAATATTTGTGCATCCTTGGTCAACAAAAATAAGCCGAAAGTTCACAAATTAAAAACTAATATTCGTGCAATTCGTGGCAAAAAATATTAAAAAATAGATTTTATTTTAATCAAAGTTTTGTATATTTGATAAACATAATTTATGAGATATTTAAGATTTTACTTATTTCAAATTTGCAACCTGCTTGTAATATTGTTTTTTCTCTCTTGTAAGTCAGGGGAAGAGAAAATAATAGATTTATCTGATATAAAAGAAAGAGGTTATATAACAGCAGTTACGAGCTACAGCCCTCACTCATATTTTATATATCAGGGTAAGCCAATGGGTTACGAATATGAGTTACTTCAAATGCTTGGCGAATATTTAGACCTTCCCGTAAAAATTACACTTGCAAAAGATTTTGATGAAATGGAATCATTACTTGAAACAGGCGAAGGAGACATTATTGCATATAATTTGACAATTACTTCAGAAAGACGCGAGAGAATTTCTTTCACAAATCCTATGAACACGACCAAGCAGGTTTTGGTACAGCGAAAGCCCGAAAACTGGCGACAGATGAAGCTCCATCAAATAGAAAATAATCTTATAAGAAGCCCGGATGAGCTCAAAAATAAAACTATAATCGTTCGCAAAGGTTCCGCATACCTCAGTCGTCTTTTAAATCTATCCCACGAAATCGGTTATGAAATAGATATAAAAGAAGCAGAGCGAAACATTACAACTGAGGAACTTATAAGAAAAGTTGCCAATGATTCAATTGATTATACAGTTGCTGATGAAAATATTGCAAAAATATTATCAGCTTATTACGATAATCTTGATGTTAAAACGCCAATAAGTTTGCCACAACAAACTGCCTGGGCAGTTAGAAAAACATCACCTAATCTTTTAGACACTATTAATACCTGGCTTGCAAAAATCAAAAAAACTGCCGATTACAATGTTATATACAATAAATACTTTAAGAACAGGCATGAATTTCGCTCAAGATACTCGAGCAGATATTTTCCAATAACGGGAGATGCTATATCTCCTTATGACAGTTTGCTAAAAGAGGGAGCTAATAGGATTGACTGGGACTGGCGTCTTTTAGCAGCTTTAGCTTACCGGGAGTCAAAATTTAATCCTCTTGCTCGCTCATGGGCAGGTGCTGTAGGACTCATGCAGTTAATGCCACGAACAGCAGCAGAGTTTGGAGCTAATAACATATACAACCCGGAAGAAAACATAAAAGCAGGTGTTAAATTTTTAGAATGGCTGGAGAATTATTGGAAAGCTCACATTGAAAACGAAAAAGAAAGAAAAACATTTGTAATTGCATCTTATAACGTGGGGCACGGACATATACAAGATGCAAGAAAATTAGCTGAAAAATTTAATGCAAACCCAAATGTCTGGGAAGATAATGTTGAAAAATATATTATTAAAAAATCCAACCCTGATTATTACAATTTAGATGTCGTAAATTATGGATATGCAAATGGTATAGAGCCTGTTAAATATGTTGAAACCATTTATGAACTTTATGAGCATTACAAAAAGTTCATTGACTAATTACACTTTAAAATTTATCTAACTAATTTTTTTTCAAAACAGACATGTTTTTTTGATAATACCTGCAAACCCTTTTAATTTCACAACTATCACAATCAGGGTTTCTTGCTTTACAAACATATCTTCCATGTAGTATAAGCCAATGATGTGCAACAGATAGTTTATTTTCCGGGATATACTTAACAAGCTGTTTTTCAGCATCCAAAGGAGTTTTAGCATTAGTTGTTAATCCTATACGCGCAGAAACTCTAAAAACATGTGAATCAACAGCAAGCGCAGGTTTATTATATACCACCGAAGCAATAACATTAGCTGTTTTTCTGCCAACACCGGGAAGATTCATCAAATCTTTTTGCTCATCAGGTATTATACCATTATAAATATCTCTAACTTTTTTTGCCATCCCAATAAGATTGCGTGTCTTGCTATTTGGATATGAGCAGCTTTTTATCAATTCATAAACATCCTTCTCTTCAGCCTTAGCTAAATTATTAATATCGGGAAATTTATTAAAAAAGGGCGGAGTAATCATATTAACACGTTTATCCGTACATTGTGCAGATAAAATAACTGCTACAATCAGCTCATAAGGAGTAGTATATTTTAATTCAGTACCGGCATTGGGGTTATTATTTGAAAAATAATCAATTATAAAGTCAAATCTCTCTTTTTTTGTTATTCTCTTGTTATTATTTAACTTACTCTTATTTGTCATTTATTTGTATCAGTGATTAAAAAAAAATTACCTTAATTTTGTATCATTTAAAAATCAAAATCTGCCATTTTCCCTTTTTTCATAATCAGTTCATCATCAAAATACACGTCAGGTTCTTTAACAAGTCCATCGAGGTGACTACTTACAGATATTTTTCCTCCCATAGTCAGATTGTTTCCAAAAGCGACATGTATAGTACCAAAAACTTTTTCATCCTCTAATATTTGACCTGAGAGCTTGGCTTTATAATTTGTTCCAATTCCAAATTCAGCTACTGCTCTGGCATCTCTTCCGGCACTATCCAATAATTCTTTAAGTTTTTGCGCTTCTTTACCACCTGTAATTTCTTCAGCATAGCCATCTACTACGTTTACTGTAATGGGTGTATCAATCAATCCTATACCTGCCATAGATCCGTCAATTACAACCTTGCCCTGTGATTTATCCTCCCATGGTGCAAGAAAGACTTCTCCAGAAGGCAGGTTTCCGCTCTCTCCCTTGTTTTTTAGCACGCCCCTACTTGGGATTATCATTCTGCCTTTAACAGGCATAGTAATATCTGTACCTTTTTCAGTAACCACTCTGATATTTTCAACAGGTTTAAGTTTTTCTGCGATAAAATCGGTAAGTTTAACAATTCTGTCATAATCGGCACTAAGGCATCTTGCCATAATATCAGGGTTGATTCCCGGCATAGTTCCGACTCTGACACCTTCTTTAGCGGCTTCGCGACGAGCATCGGTGTGAGTTATAGATCTTGCAGTAGGACAAACGACTACGTCAAACTTCTTCATTAGTTCAGCTATTGGCTTTGGAGGTTCTTCTCCGTTAATTTTTCTTGATTTCATTTCAAGAAGAACAGACTCTTTACATAACTCTTTACCGGCTATATGTAAAGATTGCCCGATTTCCTTTTTTACTTCATCTGTAATTATAAGAAGTGTTTCTTCTTGCTTCAAACCCATACAGTCTCTAAGAGCTATTATTGAAGCATCACCTAGCTTTTTTGATAAATTTTCTGTCATATTATTATATTATTTAATTATTTATACTATTCTCAATAATTTAATTTTCAAAAATAACAAATAAATAACAATATTCTAGTTTTAATAAAAAAACTTACAGATAAAAAATTTTAACTGTTTTTTTAAAAATTATCCTATTGGGTTAATAAGAAGTGTTTATCCCATAAAATCTATTTTATGGTAGCGATGCGGATAAAGAACTTTTAATAAATCAATCAAGAGTTCTGACGCATCTTAAAGAATAACCGTAATTTACCAAAGGGTCGCTGGTAAATGTCAATCTATACCAAATTCTTTCAGAGTCATATCGTAAAAATCTATGCCAGGTTTCGACACTACCACTTGATGACCACCAAAAACCTTTTTCTCCCATTTTGGAAAAAGATTTATCTCCTTCAACAAATCCTCCCGGCAAACCTGAAAAGCCTGTATTATTATTTATAGCTGAATTGTT
>PWLF01000267.1 GCA_003559475.1 Bacteroidales bacterium | reverse complement strand
GTTATAGATGATCTTGAAGTTACCTCATTAACATCAGAATTTGAATATAATATTTTTGAGAATACATCAATATAAGGATTTTTAAACATTAATTCTCTTAAAGTTATGTTTTCATTTTCATAATATACTATATCATTGATATCAAAGTAAACATAATCTTTCCAAGCTCTTTCCCCTGAGGATAAATATTTAAATGAAGGATAAGTAAGTTCTTGATTAAAATTTTCCCCAAGAGGAATAAAGTTTGTAGAAGCTTCACTAAGATCTAATAAAGAATCATCTAACATTAATCTTAAAGAATTATTTCTAACATCGGTTCCATTTCCTACCCATTTAGTTATATAAGGTAATGTTAGACTATATTTAAGTTTTCTTTTTGTTTCTGGGTCTGTATAATAATCATCTAAATCCTCTTCTGATATATCTGATTTATAACCCTTATAATTCATAGATCCATCTAACTGATTATATGTTACAATTACTTTAGTACTTGGATTAATATAAGCGCTTCCATCAAATGTATTAAAATAAAAAGGATCTACAGAACTAGCAGAAAAAGATGAATTGTTTCCATTAATCTCAATATTACCAGTTCCGGAAATTATTTCAAATGAATTTCTTATATTTATATAAGATGATGTATCTTGGTTAATTGTAAGATAATAAGTTGAAGCATCATCTTCTCTATTATAAAAATATTCACTTTGATAATCAATTGAAGCATCATAAATAGTATAATCCATATCTTTAATAGGATTAATTCCCATTAACGAAATGGTTAAAGGATAAGTTGTATAAGCATTCCATTTTCCATTTGTTTTCTGTATTTTATTTGATGTTTTTATAATTAAATTGTCTGTTATTCTATGTGGATCTGTTACATAATTAAATTTATGAGAAATTTGAGTATTTATAGAAAAAGGAATAACAAGTCTATACCAATCATCATCCCCCAAATACATCATTTGATCTTCAAATAAAGTTTCTACTTCTGCAGAAAATGTATATAAATTATTTTCGTCTTCTTGTTCAAGAAAATTTAAAGTAATAGACATTCTATCACCATAAAGTTCAAAATTAATAGGACCGTACGATGCATCATAAGAAAGTTGCTCAAAATCATCAACTGTTGGTGTTAACACACCAAAAAATGATATATCATTATATGCGCCACCAGAATTAAAATTACTTGAAGGATCGTGTGCATCTTCTAATGTCTGTGCTGTTAATCTTTGAAAATGTATATCATAATTATTTGCCCATTCTTTTAATTTTAATGATAATTGTCCATTATCTTCTTTTAATATAGTGGTTTCAAATGGTGTATCTTCATAATCTTTAAAAATATCAAAACCGCTTTTTATTGCTCTTATTTGATCAGCAATAGAACCATCAGAAGAAAAACAAGTTCTATAAATAGTAGGGTAATTATTGGATGGATCTTCATACGTAGAAGAATATGTCCAGGATTCACCTTTTTCTATTATGTCAGATTTAATTGAATATACTTCCCATATTTTAAAATTTGTTTTATCAATAATTCTTAAATGTTCACCTTGCCCCAGTAAATTTTCTAATTTAAATGTAACAAATTTTGTTGTTGAAACATCTGTAACATCAACAGAAAATATGTTTTCACCCGGTTTATTTAACCACTCTTCTATAAATTCTTTTTCAGATCCATTAACTTCATTAACATTAGTTATTCTTTTAATTTTTTCTATATCATTTAATGTAAATAATCTGTTTTCATATTTTTCTTCTACATTACCATAAGAAGGATCAAATATTGTTGAATTAAAAAATACAGAAGAATCTTTGTTATCTAAAGATAATACTTGAATACTTGCATCTGGATTTTCAGCGTAATAAGATATTTTATATAGTTCATTCTCTGTTAAATATAAACCAAAATACCTATTCATAGTATACATTGTTGAATCCGGGTCATTAAATGCATACTCTAGATTTATTAAATTTGGACAAAGAAGATTAAGTCTTTCAAATCCTTCTGATACAAATACGTTTGTTTCAGTAAATGAGTCCTTTTGATCAAAGAAATAAGGAATTTCACTTCTCCCTGTAATAATACCTTTATCAACAGCAATACCATACCATGTATTTGGGTCTGGGTCAGCTAGTTCTGGATTACTTAAAGAAAGAAATAAAGGAGATCTAACACCTAATAATTCATGTAAATGATTTCTTAAATATGTACCAAGAGGAGTAGCTTCTTTTATTCCCCATGATTTAATAATTTCTCCTTCTTTCAGATATTTTTTGGCTAGTTCATAAGAAGAATTTTCTATATAAGTCTCAGGATTATAAACTCCATCAATTTTAAATATTGTAAAATAATCGGGCAAGTTTTTATTTATCCATAAAGGAGATAAAATTGAATAACTTTCATTATATAATTCATCATTAAAATGTCTTGCTCCATAGGAATATTCTAATTTATATTGTTCATGTAATTCTGTTTTTGGGATAGCTATATCATATGTATCATCTAAACCAAGTTTATAAATTTCACCCAATGGTAAAGTAGAAAATACTCTTCGTATATCACCTGAAATAAAACTTTCTGAAGAAACTTTTTGTTTTCTGTATTTTCTATTACTTAAAATATCAGACACTTTAAAAGTATCAAAGTACATTCTACTACTTGAATCAACTATAAGTTTTATATTCCCCGTAAATTTAGGGTTTGTTCTTAATATAAGATATGACGTTTCATCGTCGAGTTGAACATTTGAGGTTTCGTATGAATTTATTTTACCCTCTTCAGATAAATAAGGTCTATTTAAAATAGATACATCTGCTATAGTTGAACCATCTAAATCTATTTTAATATTATAATCAAAATCATCTAACTTTCTTGTATTTATAAAAAATGATACAGTCGATGGATCACTAAGCTCTTCTAAATGAATGTTTAAACTCGAATCTTGAGACGGTCCTGTATATAAAACAGAATCAAGACCATTTATATAAAGAATATTTTCATCTTCTATAGAAGGATCTGGATATACACTATAAACACCGGTATCGCCAGGCTCAAATCCTATATTTATAAATCCACCAGGTTCTTGTGTTGTTAATATTAGTTTATCTTTAAAATATTTTATCATAATTTATTTTTAAAAATGATTAGTTAAATTATCATATGCGCCAGGGTTTTCATCTATTAATCGCTGTAAAATTTCTTCTATAGTAACAGTTTTATATTCGGGTTCTCCTGCGTCAGCACCAGTTGGTTTTTTCATTTTTACAAAAGCTTTTTCTGAAATGTTTGTTAAAGCTGATTGTAAGTCCATTGATTTAATTTCTTCAACTTCGCCTGTTTCTGTTTTCTTTTGCCAATCAAATGCTATAAATCTTGATTGGTGTTTAAAGTACGTACCATCTGCTGCTTGTGGGTTTGGAACACCATCTTGTAGGTGAGTATTAACTCCGGCAGCCTCAAGAGTTTCATTTAATTTAATTGAAGTTTCTTCTGCTTGAGCATCTTCAAGAATATTTACAACTTGGTCAGAACCTTCTAAATTTTGTGGAAAATCTATAATAACAGATTCAGACCAATCAGATTTTTGAGGATTTAATGGCCATCCGGCTTCAGAAATTGACCTTAATCTAATTTGTACCTTTTCTCCTTTTGTTAACGGAATATCTATTTGATTTATATTAAGACTTTCACCATCACCTATATCTTCATCAATCCATTCATATACTTCTTCTTCTTTATTAAACTTCCTTTGTTTAATCGGAGATTCTTGTATAACCCAATCAGTAAATGTTCCGGTTACAGTTTGTCCTGTAGATGGATCTTCATAACTATATGTATTTAATGGATTTCCTGTATTATCTAATCTTAAATATCTATAAGCAACCTCAAACTGAATAATTTGCTGTTCCCTTTCTTCCTCATCACCAAATTTTTTCTTTCCTTTTGGGATGTCAAAGAAACCTCTAACGCGATATTTAGGACTAGCATTAACTGCTTCCGATTCATAGGCTACTGTTGCTAATGAACGAACAAGAGATTGATACTCAATAGTTTTTTTACTTAATTGATTTATATTATTATCTATTTTTGCTTGTATGTCAGCTCTCTTTTCAGGCTCTGTTAATTCTACTAATTCTGCTTTTTGTTGTGCTATAGTTGTTTTTAAAGAATTAATTATAGTTTTTGTGCTTTCTATTTGTGTTTGAGTATTTTTAATATCTTCAGTATCAAGGGCTGCATTTAATTGTGTATTAATCTGATTTACTTTTAATTGATCAGCATTAATTTCCGGTGCATCTGGTTTAACACCGAAAAACGCCGGGATAAATTTTTCCTTTGCTTCCCCTTCCATTTTTTTACCAAAATCAACTACATGTTTATGATAAAAATTTCTTAATAATTTAGTACTATTTGTAAGAGTAAGATCATTAGTGTAAAAGGAAATTGAATTTCCCCATTCATCAGCTAAAATATTATAATTTTCATTTACTCCCTTTATAAAAACTATATTACATTCATTATAACCAATTGGTATTCTTGCAATTTTTTCTTCAAACGGCGGTGTATATACATAAAAGAAACTATTAATAGTAGGAGAACTTATTCCTACTAAAGAAGTAAGTGTAACTCTTTTTTCAGAAGAATTAATAGAAGTTATTTTATATGTACTATTTTCATATCTTAATTTATTACCTTCTTTTAATTCTAAATCATTAACAGCCGGCTGATCTGTTACAAGACTATAGTTTAATGTATTTAAATAAAACCATTCTTTTCCTTCAATAGTTTCTTTATTTATAATTTTAAATTTACCCCTATGTTTATTTGTTCTAAGCGGTAAATCTTGATTTTCTTCATCAATCCAATATCTTTTATCGTTTTGATTTAATATTGTAATTACTTCGTAATAAGAATAAGTTTCATCAATAAAGGTATCTTTAAACCATTGGGTTTCTACATCATTAAAATTATCAAAAATAATTCTTCTTACACGTATTCTATTTGAACGATCATCTATTTTATCCTTTAAGTCAAATTGAACATAAAGCTGTGGAAAAAGAAAGTCTTCAAAAAACCAATTAGTTCTCCAATTAAATTTAGTTGGTGAACTAACATTTTCTATACTTTTAGGTACTTTTGCTACTGGTGTAACTTTTACTTCTCTAAAGGTGCCATCATCAAGTAATACTGTGCCTTGACCAGACATAAACGCATCTATAGAGTTTTTTATGCGAGATAATTCAGACAATGTATAGTTATATGAAGGTATTGAATATGTGAATAAAGAAGGATCCCCTGTTATTGGGTCAGATCCCATCGCTTCAAGAGTAACAGTATCATTCTCTGTTGTAGTACTTTCATTTAATTTTACTAAAGATTCTAAAGCTATATTAGTTTGCTTAAGTAATTTATTTACATTTTCAGCAAATGAATTTACATTATTTCTCATATTTATTTTTTTTATATTATTTTTTATATTCCTACTATTCTAAATCATTCATTCTATCATTTAAACTATTTATTTGTTCCTTTAATTCTTGAATATCACTTAGGATTTGAGTTTGATTATCTTGAATTACTAAATATTTTTCATAAATTTTTGAAATAGTATGATGTTGTTGATTTAATATATTAACACTTCTCTGTAAATTATAAAATACCTCATTCCAATCTTCTGCGTATAATTGATCACTTGTAGATTGATCAATTATAATAGCATGAGTATCATCCAGTAAACTATCTGTTTTAATATTAAGACGTAATGAATATGAAGTACCAAATCCTATTGGGCCTGATGCTATTTTTTCAAGAGATGGAATTGTTATACCATCAAAACCTATATCTCCAGTATTACCTTGGGGTGCATCTAAAAATAATACACCTAATAAATTAGTTTCAATAGGTGAATCGTCTTCAGTTTCATTATAAACAGAATAATATATTAAAACCGCATTAAAATTAAACCTGTCACTTTGTTGTTTTTCAATAGCTATTTCATTATACATCTCTGAATTATCCATTTCAGGATCTAAATCATATTTTTCTTTCAAAACAGATTCATCCCAGATAAGAGACATACAATCTACGTTTGAGCGTTTAAAACTAAATTTTCCATCATATTCAAGGGTAACATTAATAGAAGAATCTAAGTAAGAAGAAGAAGAATCTATAATATATAAATTCTTTTGTGATCCAATTTTATTTAAAATATTATCATATTGAGACCACCACCAACCATTTTCTCCGTTAAATTTTAAATCTATTGATGTTCCACCAGCATCATCAATATCAGTTGAACTATCTATATAATCATATTGTGCTATAATACTTAGAGCATCAGGATGAGGTTTAAAAAAGTCTTCTCTTCCAAGTATTCTTTCAGTTCCATTTTCAATATCAGGAATAATCATTCCATGTTTGTAATTATCATCTTCTATTTGTTCAAAAAATACTCTTGTCTGTCCATGTGAAGTAGGAACTAAAATGTAAGTTTCGTTATACGTACCAAAATTATCAGTTCTTATATTTCCCGCGGATACTTGACCGACATATTTTACTACTCTTTGATAGCCATCCTCTCCATCTTCTTCTTCAACCCAATTACTTGATGCGTCTAAGTACCAACGAATTGCACCAGTTTCTTTTAACCATTTCCAAAATACTCTTTCAGAAATAGTTTTAGAAATACCCGGATTATAAGTATCTTGATTAAGAATATTAGCTTCAAGATTTAATGCATAATTTTGAAAGGATTCAGCGATTAAAACTCTTCCATCTTTAATAGAAGGAGATTCCCAGTTTTCAGAAAATGCACCATTAATAGAACTATGTACATTAAAATTATTTGTACTTACATCATTTGTTGCATTAACTACAGGTATATTAAGTAATGCAAAATTTGAGATCTTAACTATATTATTTCTTTCATTTATATTAAGACCAATATCTTCAAGAGCGGAATTAAATGTATATATTGTTCCGCCTTTAGTTCTCATTCTTTTTACAAAAGGTGTAATACGATTATTGCTCATTATATATTATTTTTTATTTAAATTTATTATAAATTATTAAACCTTAATTTCAAAATCTCCACTGTGTTGCTTAAGGGCCCATGTAGTTCCCCAGGATGCATCAATATCCACAGAAATAAGAATAAACCAGGCTTTATCATGCTCAGCGTTTGATGCATCAATAGATAATGTTTTAATATCACCATTATAGCTTGGATCTAAAAGTATATTAAAAGGATCCCCAGATTCTACTTCAAACATAAGTTGAAATTGTTGACCTAAAGATTCAGCATTAAATGCTATTGATGCATCAGCTATACTAGGATCATTAGTAATTTTATAATATGGTTTATTAACATCTATATATGAAAAATCTTCATTTTCAAAAAGATCCCCTTCAAAAAGATCCCCGGATGCATCTCTTGGAACTATAGGATCATCTATATATGTATTATAATAGTCACTATCAATTGTAGTAACATTATCATATAAATTAGTAAATTGATTTCTTACAATTAAATCGTCTGTTACTACCGTATTAAATTCTCCTCTGGTACCTTTTATTTTACCCGTAGTACGTATAGGAACTTGAATTATTCCTTCCTCTTTATCATAAAATATATCAATATAATCATTAACACCCTCAAAACTTTGATTCCAAAATTTAGGTAGTTGTGTAATAGGAGTATTTAAGCTTATACGTTTCCAATCCATAATAATTATTTTATTTTATATATCTATCATTTTATAAAACTACCGCTAAATATTAATATATAAATAAAAAAATAAAAAAAAGTATTATGGAACGTAAAAAAACTGAAAAAGCAGACCTTGAAAGTAAAAAAGGTTTATTTTTTCAAATAGGATTAGTAACTGTTTTAATTTTACTTTATGTAGCATTTGAATGGACTACACAAGATGTTAGAGTAGGTCCAATAGGTGAATTGGAACAAGAAATAATAGAAGAGGAATTAGTTCCTATTACTCGTAGAGAAGAACCGCCACCGCCTCCACCTCCGGCACCAGAACCATCTGAAGAATTTGAAATTGTAGAAGATGATGTAGAAATTGAGGATGAGTTTATAATTGAGGATGCGGAAACAAG
>PWLF01000222.1 GCA_003559475.1 Bacteroidales bacterium | reverse complement strand
TTTCGACGTGTGTAATTCTTCATAAAATAGAGTCTTTATGTTTAGAATATTAAAGTTAATGATTTTATTTTACTTAAAAGATTTTTTAACAATTTTTTATATTTTGCACTATCGTGATTAAATTTTTTTATTTAAATATTTACTCATTTTTAGTATTAACTGTTTAAATAAAAAAGCCAAAATTGTTTAATATTTCGGCTTTTAAAAAACAGCTACTATAAAAATAAATATTCTTTAATGTAAAGTAACGTTATAAGGTAATCTTGCCTGAATTCCTGTCATTTCTTCAGCTTCATCAATCATTTCAATATACTTGTATTTATTCCCCAAAAGATTTTTTATCCATCTGTCTTGTATACCTCCTAAATCCTCCATAAGTTGAATGAAAAAATCTTTTCTTTCAGGGTATTCAACTATTCGATATTTATCTATTTCAGCTAATTCGGCAGCTTTAATTATAGCATAATTTAAACCTCCAAAATCATCTATTAATCCAATTTTCTTTGCATCTATTCCGCTCCATACTCTTCCGCCTCCTATTTCATCAACAGTTTCTATTGGAAGATTGCGACCATTCGCTATATGTTCAATAAATGTATAATAAACATCATCTATAGTTTCTTGAATTATTTCTTTCTCCGTTTCTGTTAAAGGTCTGTTAACTGAACCAAAATCGGATAACTCATTTGTTTTAACATTATCAAAGGTAATTCCAAGCTTTTCATTGAAAAACTCTTGCATATTTGGGATAAGACCAAATACTCCTATAGAACCTGTAATGGTATTTGGATTAGCAATAATGTAATCTGCACCACAAGCTATGTAATAACCTCCCGAAGCTGCTATATCTCCAAAAGAAGCAACTACAGGTTTTTCCTTGGAAGCAAGCATAACCTCCCTTAAAATAACATCTGATGCTAAAGCACTACCTCCTCCTGAATTAATTCTGAATACTATAGCTTTAATAGACTCATCAAGCCTGGCTTTGCGTATTTCTGACGCAATTCTGTCTGAAGCAATATTCCTTTCTCCACCATCTCCGGATATTATCGTTCCCATACCATAAACAACGGCAATTTTATTTCTCGTCGATCTAGTCTTTAATATATCAGATGTTGGAGCATTTTTATATCTCGAATATGATATAAAATTTATTTTTTTGTCTTCGTTTTCAAAACCCAATAGTGAGTTAATTTCTTTCTCAATCTCATCATAGTATTTTATACCATCTATCATTTTATTTTCTAAAGCTTTTTCTGCATTTCTCGTTAGTAAATTATCTGCTACATTATTTAGATGATTTATTGAAAGATTCCTTGAATCTCCGATATCTTTAAGGACATTGTTCCATATTGAATTTACATAGTGGAGAATCTGCTCACGATTCTCTTCACTCATCTTTTCAAGAAAGAAAGGCTCTCCGGCGCTCTTGTATTCACCATATCTGATTATTTGAGGCTCAATACCCAGTTTGTCTAACATGTTTTTAAAAAACATAATTTCAGCATTAATACCTGAAAAAGCAATAGCTCCTTTAGGATTAAGATAGACTTTATCAGCCACTGAAGCTAAATAATAAGCATTCTGCATATATGCTTCGCTATATGCTATAATAAATTTCCCGGATTCTTGAAAGTCTTTTAAAGCTCTTCTTATATCTTCAATAGTAGAATAGCCGGCTTGTAAATGAGTTACATTTAGAAAAATTCCAGAGATGTTTTTGTCTTCTTTTGCGTTTTCTATTGTTTTCAAAAGCGTATTTAAACCTATTGCAGAAGAGGGTCTCCCTGTACTAAAATCAATGCTTTCAAAAGGGTTGCGGCCTTCGCGTTCAACTATTTCGCTTGTAAGCTCTAAACGTAAAACACTGTTTTTATCAACACTTACCTTTTCGCTAGTGCTAAATGTAGCCAATGAAACAATGAAGCCAATAAAAATAAAGAAGATAACTACTGATGTTAGAAAAAATCCTAACATCGAAGCAAACATAAATTTAAAAAATTCTTTCATCACAATAAATTTTAGTTAATAATTTGTTTTATAATAATATATTACAATTTCTCGATTGGTTTTTTACTTAATGCAAAAATAAACCTAAAATTTAAAATGTTCTTAAAATAAATAAAAAAGATTGTTTAAATATATAAAAATACCTCTTTCCGTACTAAAAATACGAAAAAAGGTATTAAAATAATTTTTTTCAGCAAGTTTAACTTACTGCAATAAAAAAACTAACTTTTTACAATTCTAACTCCGAAAATCCCAAAAAAACATCCCACATATCTTTTAAATGCGGTGGAATATTATTATGGTCTAATGGATTTTTTTTAGTGTTGTTGCTTTTTCTTGCCATCTTGCTTTCAGCTAAAGCTCTTGCAAAATTAGCCCTATAGCAACTTACCTCAGGTTTTAGTGTTTCCATAAGCCAAGTTTTAAGCATTAAAATATTACCAAATTTCCTCACTACAAATGTAAAAAAATATTTTTAAAAAATGCAACAAAAATTTGTTAAAATTTTGTTATAAAATGAACTTTTAATTATTGAGCAGTGATTTTTAGTTTATATTTGTTGTAATGAAAATATATAGTTTAGTAATAATTTTAAAAATTTAATTTTAAAATGAATGATTTTTCCGAGTTAGTTAATTTAAGAGAAAGTGTTAGACGTTATAAGAATACTCCGGTTGAAAAAGAAAAAATTTTAAAGATTATTGAATCGTGCCGCCTTGCCCCATCAGCTTGTAATTCTCAACCGTGGAAATTTATTATAGTTGACAATCCTGATTTAAAAGAAAAAATTGCAAAAACATCATACGGACCGCTTTTAAGATTTAATAAATTTGCTTCACAAGCCCCTGTTATTGCCGTATTGGTTATCGAAAAACCTACATGGCTCGCTAAAATCGGCGGAGGAGTTAAAAATAAGGATTTTCCGGTTATGGATAATGGAATTATTTCTTCATATTTTTGCTTGCAAGCTGCCGAATTAGGTCTTGGAACTTGCATGATAGGATGGTTTGATGAAGATAAGGTGAGAAGTTTGCTTGATATCCCAAAGAATAAAAGAGTATCTTTGCTTATAACTTTAGGTTATCCCGCAAAAGACAGAAGGAAAAAAATAAGAAAAAATATAAAAGAAATATGTGCTTTTAATAATTATAATTCATGATGAATGGTTGCAATTATTACACCATTTAGCTGATTCTGCCTTCTGTGCAGGAGATTGGGTTTTGTTATAGTAAAAAGGACATATCATACAGGGATTATGATTTTCCTGATTCCAATTTTCGAAATTTTTCAAAATGTTTTTATATGACGAAATAATTGCTGCAGGCGAACTACTGCCTAATCTGAAATAATCCGGAGATAGAAGTTCTTTTTTATTAGCTCCCGCATAAATAAGTTTTATAGCTTTAATTGCATCAGATATGCCTCCTGCAGCTTTTACACCTCTGTTATCACCAACAACCTCTCTCATAATTCGTATATGTTCGGGTAAAGCACCATAAGAATCCTTACCCGTCGAACTTTTTATAAAATGTGCTTTAGATCGAGTGAAAATTTCACTAACTCTATATAATTCTTTAACTGTTAGCTCTGAAGTTCTAATTATCACCTTAACCTGTTCGCCCTCTGATGCTTCACAAACAGCATCAATCTCTTCAAGAGTATATAAAGGGTCTTTTCTAAATTTATTAACGTCTATAACCATATCTAACTCAATTTTTCCCTTCCCTTCATTTCTTATATCTCTGCTTTTTTTAATTATTTGGGATGCTTGAGAAACTTTAGTTTCTATACTGGAGTTTCCATATGGAAAATCAATAACATAGCACTCTTTAATTGTGCTGTTTTTTAAAGATTTTGCAAGTATGTCAAGGCCTGTCTCCGCGTGTATGCAAACAGCAGCAGCATTAAGAAGTTTTGCTTGTTCTGCAATATTAACGATATCAGAAGATTTTGCGTCTTTTTTTAAGTTTGTATAATCAATTAAAGAAGTTAACTTTCTAACAGTTAAAGATTTAATTAAAGTATTAATGTCTTTTTTGGGGAAAATAACTAAAGGTAAATCCATTTTCAGCTTTTAATATATATTATTAAATTAATGTTTAGAGTCATTAAAGATTAATTTTTTTCAAAAATAATAAAATGTTCTTTAGCAAATGAAAAAGTTTATTAAATTTGCAAGTTCGTTTTTATTGATATATAATTGGATTGTTGAGTGTTATTTATAATTGATTTAGATATTCATTCACTTGCAATTGCATTTTTTTAAAAAACTTTATTGATTTTAAAAAATATATTTGTACCTTTGCACTTCCAAAAAAATAGGTTCGATTGCATAAGAACCTTATAAATAAATAAAAAATAACAAACCTTAAAAAGTAATGTTTTGATTATCAGGGGTTTGTTTGCTTTGTAAAATAAGTTGCTAACATGCAATTTTTTAAAGATAATTAAATAAATAAAGAAAAATATATAATAAATTTTTACAAAATTAGTATGCCAACAATACAACAATTGATAAGAAAGGGTCGTAAAAAAGTTACAGGCAAGAGTAAATCTCCTGCATTAGACTCGTGCCCACAGCGTCGTGGTGTTTGTGTTCGTGTTTATACAACAACTCCAAAAAAACCTAACTCTGCAATGCGTAAAGTTGCAAGAGTTAGATTGACAAATGGTAAAGAAGTTAATGCATATATACCTGGAGAAGGTCACAACCTTCAGGAACACTCTATTGTACTTATGAGAGGTGGTAGAGTTAAAGACCTCCCCGGCGTGAGATATCATATCGTTAGAGGAGCACTTGATACAAGTGGGGTGGAAGGTCGTACACAAAGAAGATCAAAGTATGGAACTAAAAGACCTAAAAAATAATATTTCTTAATAAACATAGTATTTTTTGCAGAAAAAACAATAGAAATTAATAAAAATGAGAAAAGCAAAACCAAAAAAAAGAATTATACTACCCGATCCAAAGTATAATGATGTAATGGTAACTAGGTTTGTTAATAACCTTATGTTAAAAGGTAAAAAAAATCTGTCGTTTAAAATTTTTTATGAAGCATTAGAAATTGTTTCTGAAAAAACTAAAGAAGATGGACTTGAAATATGGAAAAAAAGCTTAGCTAATGTAACACCTTCCGTTGAAGTTAGAAGTAGAAGAATTGGTGGAGCAACGTTCCAAATTCCATCTGAAATAAGACCGGAAAGAAAAGCCTCAATTGGAATTAAAAATATGATCTCTTTTGCAAGAAAAAGAAATGAAAAAACAATGGCTCAAAGGCTTGCAGGTGAAATTATTTCGGCAAATAAAGAAGAAGGCGCAGCTTTTAAAAGAAAAGAAGATATGCATAAAATGGCAGAAGCTAATAAGGCTTTTTCTCATTTTAGATTTTAATATAATATCCAAAAAATAAATATATAGTTTTTAAAAAAAATTGTCTTATAAATGTTCATGGTTAGAAAATTAAATTATACGCGTAATATTGGCATAATGGCTCATATTGATGCTGGTAAAACTACCACTACTGAGCGCATTTTGTACTATACCGGCGTGAACTACCGAATGGGAGAAGTTCATGACGGCGCGGCTACCATGGACTGGATGAAACAAGAGCAAGAAAGAGGAATAACTATTACCTCAGCAGCTACAACTACAAAATGGAATTATAAAAACGAATCATATAAAATTAATATAATAGACACCCCGGGACATGTCGACTTTACAGTCGAAGTAGAAAGGTCTTTGAGAGTTCTTGATGGTGCTATAGCATTGTTCTGTGCAGTAGGAGGGGTTGAACCGCAATCTGAAACCGTTTGGAGGCAAGCCGATAATTATAAAGTCCCTAGAATAAGTTTTGTTAATAAAATGGATAGAGTGGGAGCTGATTTTTTTAGAGTTGTCTCACAAATTAAAGAGCAACTTGGAATGAATGCGGTTCCTTTACAACTTCCAATTGGTGAAGAAGAAAAATTTGTTGGAGTTATCGATTTAATAGAAGAGAAAGCTTATAAATGGGATGAGGAATCCAGTGGAATGAAATATGAAGAAATTCCTATTCCTAATGAAATGCTTCCGCAAGTTTCTAAATATAGAATGGAACTTATTGAAGGTTGTGCTGAAGAAAGTGATGAGTTGCTCGAAAAATTTATGACAGATTCGGATTCTATATCTAAAGATGAAATGATTGAAATAATTCGTCAAGCAACTCTTAATAAAAGAATTACTCCCGTCCTATGCGGATCTGCATTTAAAAATAAAGGTGTTCAGTTATTATTAGATGCTGTAGTTAAATTTTTACCTTCACCGGTCGAAGTTGATTCTATTAAAGGTATTGATCCTAAAACAGAAAAACAAGAAACAAGAGAAGCAGATGTTAATGGTCCATTCGCTGCCCTCGCATTTAAAATAGCAACAGACCCTTACGTAGGGAAATTAGCATTTTTTAGAGTTTATTCAGGTCAACTTAAAGCAGGCTCTTATGTTTATAATGTGTCTTCAGGAAAAAAAGAACGCATCTCAAGAATATTACAAATGCATGCAAATAAACAAAATGCTTTAGATTGTATTTATGCAGGAGATATTGGCGCAGCAGTTGGATTTAAAAATATTAATACAGGGGATACATTAACCGACGAAAAACACCCTGTTTTGCTTGAGTCAATAGATTTTCCCGAACCGGTTATTAGCATAGCTGTTGAACCTAAAACGCAAGCCGATATTGACCAACTGTCAATGGCATTAAATAAATTAGCTGAAGAAGACCCGACTTTTAAAGTTAAAATTGATAAAGATTCAGGGCAAACAATACTAAGCGGTATGGGTGAATTACACCTCGAAATTTTGCTTGATAGAATTAAAAGAGAATTTAAAGTAGAATGTAACCAAGGTGAACCACAGGTAGCTTATAAAGAAGCAATAGTAGAATCGGCTGAACATAGAGAAATTTATAAAAAACAAACAGGAGGAAAAGGAAAGTTCGCAGATATTGTTTTTCAAATTGAACCTTCAGATGAAGATATCCTAGGATTACAGTTTTTTAATAAAGTCAAAGGAGGAAATATCCCAACAGAATTTATATCATCTGTTGAAAAAGGTTTTAAAAAAGCAATGGCTAATGGACCTTTAGCAGGATTCCCTGTAAATAGCCTCAAAATAACTCTTTTAGATGGATCTTATCATAGTGTTGATTCAGATGCTTTTGCCTTTGAATTAGCAGCACAAATAGGTTTTAAAAATGCATGTAAAAAAGCAAAATCAGTCTTATTAGAACCTGTTATGAAATTGGAGGTAGTAACTCCTGAGGCATATCTTGGTGATGTTACCGGTGATTTGAACAGAAGAAGAGGGCAACTTGAAGGTATTGGAACAAGAGCAAATATGCAAATTGTTAAAGCAAAAGTCCCAATGGCTGAAATGTTCGGGTATGTTACGCATTTAAGAACATTATCATCTGGAAGGGCATCATCTTCTTTAGAGTTTTCTCACTATGAGGAAGTCCCTAAAGGAAAAGTTGATGATGTACTTTATAAAGTATATGGAATTAAATTACAATAATTTGAAAGATAATTTTTAAACGTATAAAAAAGTGAGCCAAAGAATTAGAATTAAACTAAAATCGTATGATTACAATTTGGTTGATAAATCAGCCGAAAAAATTGTAAAGACAGTAAAACCAACAGGAGCTGTGGTAAATGGACCAATTCCTTTGCCGACCAATAAAAAAATATTTACAGTTCTTAGGTCAACGTTTGTAAATAAAAAATCTAGAGAGCAATTTCAACTATCTTCTTATAAAAGATTGTTGGATATTTATTCGTCATCATCCAAAACAGTCGATGCTCTTATGAAACTTGAATTGCCAAGTGGAGTAGAAGTTGAAATTAAAGTGTAAAAAATTAACTATGCGTTCTGCATAATAAAATTTAAAAAAATGTCCGGATTAATTGGAAAAAAAGTAGGAATGACAAGTATCTTTGATGACGATGGTAATAATATACCATGTACAGTCATTGAAGCTGGACCTTGTGTGGTTACTCAAATAAAAACGGAAGAAAAAGATGGCTATGAAGCATTGCAGCTAGCTTTTGATGAAAAAAGAGAGGATAAAACAAAAAAACCACTGAAAGGTCATTTTGCTAAAGCTAAAACTTCACCTAAAAAGATACTCGCTGAGTTTACTCGTTTTGAAAAGGGAAGTAGGAAAGGTTTTGGTGACACTCTTAAAGCTGATATATTTATTGAAGGTGAATATATCGATGTAGTTGGAGTTTCTAAAGGGAAAGGATTTCAAGGTGTAGTCAAAAGACATGGCTTTAGCGGTGTTGGTGATAAAACACATGGTCAAAAAGATCGTGAAAGAGCTCCAGGTTCTATAGGAGCATCATCATATCCATCCAGAGTTTTTAAAGGTATGAGAATGGCTGGAAGAACCGGCGGTGAAAGAGTCAAAATGATTAACTTGAAGATAATGAAACTTATACCTGAAAAAAATCTGGTAATTGTTAAAGGATCAGTCCCTGGTCCAAATGGTTCATATTTAATACTTGAAAGATGGAGTTAACAGTTTATAATATCGATGGTAAAAAAACCGAAAAAAAGGTTAAATTAAATGATGAGGTTTTTGGTATAAAGCCAAATGAGCATGCTGTATACCTTGATGTAAAACATTACCTTGCAAATAAAAGACAAGGAACTCATAAAGCTAAAAACAGAAGTGAGGTAAAAGGTAGTACCAGAAAATTGAGAAGACAAAAAGGAACAGGTGCCGCGAGAGTAGGGGATATAAAATCTCCTATATTCAGAGGTGGAGGTGTAGTATTCCCTCCTAAACCTAAAAGTTATAGCTTTAAACTTAACAAAAAAGTTAAAAGACTAGCTAGAAAATCTGCTCTGTCTCAAAAAACTAAAGAAAATAACATGATGGTTGTTGAAGACTTCTCTTTGAATGAACCGAAAACCAAAATGTTTAATGAGATATTAAAAAAATTGAAAGTTGACGATAAAAAATCTATGATAGTATTAGCACAAGGAGATAGAAATATTTATTTATCAGCTCGTAACTTGCCAAAATCAAAAGTTTGTTTGGCTTCGCAGTTGAATACTTATGAAATATTAAATTCTCAACATTTGGTTTTATCCGAAAGTGCTATACAGGAAATTGAAAATATTTTATTGTAATTAATTTATTGAAAATAGTTTAAATTATTCTAAATAATGGACATATTAATAAAGCCTTTAATAACTGAAAAAATGACGGCAATAACTGAAAAGTTTCCAAACAGATATTGCTTTGTTGTTGATAAAAATGCTAAAAAAGCTGAAATAAAAAAAGTGATTGAAGAAATGTATGATGTTAACGTTGAATCTGTTAATACAATGAACTATCTCGGAAAAAGAAAAGTACGTTATACTAAGACAGGATTTAGAGAAGGAAGAACTAGTAGATTTAAAAAAGCAATTGTTACTGTCTCAGAAGGTGAAGTAATTGACTTTTATAGTAATATTTGATGAATAATTAACAACTATTTCTTTTAAAACAATATTGTAAAAATAAATTGAAAAATATTTTAAAATGGGTTTAAGAAAATTCAAACCAACAACACCGGGTCAAAGATTTAAACTAATAAGTAATTTTGAAGAAATTACGACTGATAAACCGGAAAAAAGTCTACTTGCTAGTAAAAAGCGTACAGGAGGAAGAAACAGCTCCGGCAAAATGACTATGAGATATATTGGGGGAGGTCATAAAAAGAAATATAGACTGATAGATTTTAAAAGAAATAAGGATAATATTCCTGCAAAAGTTAAAACTATCGAATATGACCCGAATCGCACAGCAAGAATAGCTTTATTGTTTTATGTTGATGGCGAAAAGAGATATATAATTGCACCTAATGGCTTAAATGTTGGCGATACAATTATTTCTGGTGATAAAGTTGCCCCGGAGATAGGGAATGCTTTACCTTTAAAGAATATCCCTTTGGGAAGTATCGTCCATAACATTGAATTAAACCCGGGACAGGGTGCAAAATTAGCACGTGGTGCAGGTTCTTATGCTCAGCTTACTTCTAGAGAAGGAAAGTATGCTGTTTTAAAGCTACCTTCCGGAGAAATTAGAATGGTGTTGATTACTTGCAAAGCAACTATTGGAAGTGTTTCAAATCCTGATAATATGCACGTTGTCTCAGGAAAAGCAGGACGAAATAGATGGCTTGGTAGAAGACCAAGAACAAGAGGTACTGTTATGAATCCTGCAGATCATCCAATGGGTGGTGGGGAAGGTCGTAATAGTGGAGGATTGCCTCGTAGTAGAAATGGAATCCCTGCTAAAGGATATAAAACTAGAAATAAAAAGAAGTTATCTAGTAAATTAATTCTTGAAAGAAAAAAGAAAAAATAAATCAAATTAATTAAATTGTAGTTTTAAGTTAAATTACTTTAAAAAATATGAGCAGATCGCTAAAAAAAGGACCATACATTGATTATAAACTTGAAAGAAAAGTTTTGAAAATGACGGAAAGTAAGAAAAAAACCGTAATTAAAACTTGGTCAAGAGCTTCAATGATATCGCCTGATTTTGTCGGGCAAACTATAGCTGTGCATAATGGCAATAAGTTTATACCTGTATATATAACTGAAAATATGGTTGGCCATAAACTCGGAGAATTCGCTCCAACTAGATTATTTAGAGGTCATGCAGGTAAAAAAGATAAAGCAAACAAATAATTCAAAAAGAGTTATCAATAATGGGTGTAAGAAAACATTTAAGAGCAGAAAAACTTAAAGAAGAACGTAAAACTAAATATTTTGCAAAATTGCGCAATTGTCCTACGTCTCCTCGTAAAATGAGATTAGTCGCTGACTTAATTAGAGGAAGAAACGTAGATGAGGCATTAGGAATTCTTAAGTTTACTAAAAAAGAAGCTGCAGGAAGATTAGAAAAACTTTTGCTATCAGCAATTGCTAATTGGCAAAATAAAAATGAAGGCGTTAGACTTGAAGAAAGTAATCTTTTTATTAAAGAAATTTTTGTTGATAGCGCAAGAATGTTAAAAAGAATTAGGCCTGCTCCGCAAGGAAGAGCTCATAGAATAAGAAAAAGATCAAATCACGTTACTTTAGTCCTGGATAGCAGAAAGCAAGCCACAGTTAGTAATGAAGATTTAGTGGAAAAGGTCGAAACCCCTAAGGAAGAAAAAGTTGAAGCAACTAAAGAAAATACTAAATAAAAAATATAACAAATAATATATATTTAAAAATATGGGTCAAAAAACAAATCCTATAGGTCTTAGATTGGGCGTTATTAGAGGTTGGGACTCCAACTGGTACGGAGGTAAAAAGTATGAATCAAAACTTATTGAAGATGATAAAATACGAAAATACCTTAATGCTCGTCTTTCTAAAGCAGGAATTTCTAAAATCGTTATTGAAAGAACGCTTAAACTTATTACTGTTACTATTAATACCGCCAGACCTGGAATTATTATTGGGAAAGGTGGGCAGGAAGTAGATAAACTAAAAGAAGAGCTTAAAAAAATAACAAATAAAGATGTTCAGATTAATATTTCTGAAATTAAAAGACCTGAAATGGATGCTGTGCTCGTTGCTAATAATGTAGCGCGTCAAATTGAAGGACGTATATCTTTTAGAAGAGCCGTTAAAACTTCTATAGCCTCAACAATGAGATTAGGAGCTGAAGGTATTAAAATAACAGTGTCAGGTAGGTTGGGAGGAGCTGAAATGGCAAGAAATGAAACATATAAAGAAGGAAGAATCCCTCTTCATACTCTTAGAGCTGATATTGATTATGCTATGACTGAAGCTCATACTACATACGGTCGAATAGGTGTTAAAGTATGGATTTGTAAAGGTGAAGTATTTGGGAAAAAAGAGTTAACACCTTTTGTCGAAGAATCAACTAAAGGAAAAGGTGGAAAAGGAAGTGCCAGACCTAAAGGTAGAAGAAAAAAATAATATAAAAATGTTGTTAAATAATTTAATGTAATAATATAATGTTACAACCAAAGAAAACTAAATATAGGCGACATCAAAAAGGTAAAATGAAGGGAAACACCAAAAGAGGAGCAGAATTAGCATTTGGTTCTTTTGGAATAAAATCACTTCAAGAATGCTGGATTACAGGAAGACAATTGGAAGCAGCAAGACAGTCTATCACAAGAGAAATGAAACGTGAAGGGCAACTTTGGATTAGAGTTTTTCCTGATAAACCGGTTACAAAAAAACCTGCTGAAGTTAGAATGGGTAAAGGTAAAGGTACTCCGGAATATTTCGTAGCTAGAGTATCTCCGGGACGAATAATCTTTGAGGCCGAGGGAATTAATATTGAAACCGCAAGAGAAGCACTTAGACTTGGCTCTCAAAAATTACCTGTGAAAACAAAATTTATTGTTAGAAGAGATTATGTGGAAGAATAATTTTTTGTTAACAAAAAATTATGTAACTTTGCATCCTTTTTGAGAAAAGGAGCAGACTAGATGTAAAAGGATTAAAAACTATAAAGTTGTTAAAAATAAAATAAAAAGATTAATTTATTATATTAAAACTTAATTTCTTAAGACATTTTAACAAATTATATAAGATACTTAATATTTCAATACGAAAAAAAACACAGATTAATAAATATACTTTAAACAAATGAAGCCGAGTGTAATAAGAGAAATGTCAACAAGTGAACTTAATGAGCGTCTAGAAGAAGACCAAAAACATTTAGTTCGACTAAAATTAAATCATGCTGTTTCACCACTCGAAAATCCTAATAAAATAGTTGTTTATAGAAAAACTGTTGCTAGGATTAAAACCGAGCTTAAGAAAAGGCAAATAGAGGAAAGTAATAAAGAAATAAATAACTAAAATGGAAATAACCAGAGCAAGAAGAAAAGAACGAACGGGTGTTGTTAAAAGTAACAAAATGAATAAATCAATAATTGTTACTGTTACAAGAACAGTTAAGCACCCTAAGTATGGAAAGTACATTAAAAAACAATCATCATTTATGGCACATGATGAGAAGAATGAGTGTAACCCCGGCGATAAGGTTAGAATAATGGAAACCAGGCCACTTAGCAAAAATAAATGCTGGAGATTAGTTGAAATTATTGAAAAGACAAAATAAATTATGATACAACAGGAATCGAGATTAGCAGTAGCTGATAATAGTGGTGCAAAAGAAGTCTTATGCATCAGAGTATTGGGTGGTACTAAAAACAGGTATGCCAATATAGGTGATAAAGTAGTAGTAACAGTTAAAAATGCACTTCCGACAGGAAATATTAAAAAAGGTACTGTTACAAAAGCAGTAGTTGTTAGAACAAAAAAATCTGTCAGAAGATCCGATGGTTCATATATTAGATTTGATGATAACGCTGTTGTTTTATTAACGGAAACTGAAGAATTAAGAGGAACAAGAATATTTGGACCTGTAGCTAGAGAATTAAGAGAAAAACAATTTATGAAAATCGTGTCTTTAGCACCTGAAGTTCTTTAATTAAAAAAAATACTATTAAAATGCAAAGAAAAACACATATAAAAAAAGGAGATACGGTAAAAGTCCTAACAGGCAATTCCAGAGGACAAGAAGGAAGAGTGCTTACTGTTGACATTAAAAAGCAAAGAGTTGTTGTTGAAGGAATAAATATGATTTCTAAACATACAAAACCTAATGCTGCTAACCCTCAAGGAGGAATTACAAAAAAAGAAGCACCAATTCATATCTCTAATCTTATGCTGGTTGATGCTCAAGGAAATCCAACTAAAGTTGGCAGAAGAATAGATGAAAATAATAATAAACTTACTAGATACTCAAAAAAATCTAATGAGATTATCAAGTAACGTCAAAACAATATTTTAAGTGATAATAATAAAATGATTTAATTTTAAATCGATAGTTTGAAAATTGATTAAGAAATGGCTTATATACCAAGATTAAAAGAAAAATATTCTAAAGAAATTGTTCCAAAATTAATGGAAGAATTTAAATATAGAAACACTATGGAAGTGCCCAGAATTCAAAAAATTTGTTTGAATCAGGGAGTAGGTGATGCTATTACAGATAAAAAAATCATCGAAAATGCTGTTGAGCAAATGACTGAAATATCTGGACAAAGGGCAGTGCAAACCGTTTCTAAAAAAGATATATCTAATTTTAAACTTAGACGCGGAATGCCTATTGGTTGCAGAGTTACACTTAGACGAATAAAGATGTATGAGTTTTTAGATAGACTTATTTCTGTATCAATTCCTCGAATAAGAGATTTTAGAGGTATTAATGAAAAAGGATTTGACGGTAGAGGAAACTTTGCCATGGGTGTAGCTGAACAAATAATTTTTCCTGAAATTAATGTAGATAAGATTGATAAGATAATGGGAATGGACATTATTATTGTTACAACTGCTAAAACAGACAAGGAAGCCTATGCTCTCCTTAGAGAATTTGGCTTTCCTTTTAAAAATATTAAAAATTAAAAATATATAATATTATATGGCAAAAGAATCAATGAAAGCAAGGGAGAAAAAAAGAGAACGCCTTGTTGCTAAGTATGCTAAAAAAAGAGAAGAGTTGAAAGCTGCAGGAGATTATGAAGGGTTACAAAAATTACCTAAAAATGCATCTCCGGTCAGACTTCATAATAGATGTAAAATAACCGGACGCCCGAAAGGATATATGAGACAATTTGGTGTATCTCGTATAAATTTTAGAGAAATGGTTCATAAAGGCTTGATTCCCGGTGTTAAAAAAGCAAGTTGGTAAATCATTAATATACATAAAATAAAATGAATACAGATACAGTAGCAGATTACTTGACTAGAATTAGAAATGCTAATAAATGCAGACAAAAAATTGTCGAAATTCCTGCATCTAATCTAAAAAAAGGAATTACTAAAATCCTTTATGATAAAGGTTATATTCTTAATTATAAGTTTGTAGATGATAACAAACAAGGGATTATTAAAATTGCATTAAAATATCATCCCGTTACAAAAATGCCTGCTATTAATAAACTTGAAAGAGTCAGTAAACCCAGTATAAGAAGATATTGCGGAAAAGATGACTTGCCAAGAGTGTTAAATGGACTAGGAGTAGCTGTTTTATCAACTCCTAAAGGGTTAATGACGGATAAAGAGGCAAGAAAAAATAAAATTGGCGGAGAAGTTATTTGTTATATTAGTTAAATTATTAAACTGGAAATAATATGTCACGAATTGGAAATTGGCCTATATCTATACCTGATGGTGTAACAGTAAATATTACTGATAATAATATTGTTGAAGTTAAAGGGCCTAAGGGTGAATTAAGACAACCAGTAAACCCTGCAATAGAAGTAAAATCTCAGGATGGTGTTCTAACTTTAGAACGGAAATCTGAACTCAAAAAGTATAAATCTTTGCATGGCCTTTACAGAGCACTTGTAAATAATATGATAATTGGAGTAACTGAAGGGTTTAAAATTACACTGGAATTAGTTGGAGTTGGATTCAAAGCTCAAAATAATGGACAGCTACTTGAACTTGCTCTGGGACATTCTCATGGAATATTTTTTGAAATTCCGAAAGAAATAAAAATTGAAACTGTCACTGAAAGAGGAAAAAATCCAAGGATTATTTTGGAGTCTAATGACAAACAACTTGTTGGGCAAGTGGCAGCTAAAATACGTTCTCTTAGAAAGCCTGAACCTTATAAAGGTAAAGGTGTTAAATATGAAGGCGAAATCCTTCGCAGAAAGGCTGGAAAAGTTGCTTCTGCAGAATAGTAAAATCAGTTATAAGTTACTACTAAATAATAAATTATAAAAATGGGTTCAAGAAAAAAAATAAATAATAGGCTAAAAGTTAAATATAGAGTTAGGAAAAAAATTAAGGGAACTCAAGATAGACCTAGATTATCTGTGTTTAAAAGTAATAAGCAAATATATGCTCAGCTTATTAATGATGATGATGGTAAAACTTTATTAGCAGCTTCTTCCTTGGAAAAGGATTTTAATACTGAAAGTAGTATAACTAAAAAAGAAGCGGCTCAAAAAGTAGGTAAAAATTTAGCTGAAAAAGCTAAAGAAGCCGGAATTAAAAAAGTTATCTTTGACCGTAATGGTTATTTATATCATGGAAGAGTTAAAAAATTGGCTGAAGGAGCCAGAGAAGGAGGTTTAAATTTTTAAGTTATGACAAATGTTAGCGTAAAAAAAATCAAAGCAAGTGAAATTGAATTTAAAGATCGACTTGTAGCAGTTAAAAGAGTTACTAAAGTAACAAAAGGTGGTCGAACTTTCAGTTTTTCAGCAATTGTGGTAGTAGGCAACGAAAAAGGAGTAGTAGGATACGGACTGGGTAAAGCTAGAGAAGTTACCACAGCAATAAGTAAAGGAATAGATGACGCTAAAAAACATCTAATTCATGTTCCAATTTATAAAGGAACTATACCTCACAGCCAAAAAGGAAAATATAGTGGCGCTAGAGTCATTATAAAACCAGCTGCAAATGGTACAGGTGTTATTGCAGGAGGAGCTATGAGAGCTGTCTTAGAAAGTGTCGGTATTACTGATGTGCTTGCAAAATCAATAGGATCAGCAAACCCTCATAATGTTACTAAGGCTACAATTGACGCTCTAAGCAAATTAAGAGACCCCCTTACTATAGCTCAGCAAAGAGGAGTCCCTGTCAATAAAGTTTTTCATGGGTAGAATTATTATATAGATTACTATAACAGTGAATAATTAAAAATGGACAAATGAAAAAGTATAAAATCACTCAAGTAAGAAGCGTTATTGATTGTCCTGAAAGACAAAAAAGAACAGTAAGAGCTTTGGGATTAAAAAAAATAAGACAAGAGGTGATAAAGACCGCTACACCTCAAGTTGAAGGTATGATAAATAAGGTTAAACATCTTGTTACTGTTGAAGAAGTTAAATAATTTGAATAATATATAAAAAATATATAGTGATGGATTTAAGTAGTTTAAAGCCGGCAAAAGGAACAAAAAAGGCACGTAAAAGAATTGGTCGCGGAGAAGGATCCGGAAGAGGGGGCACATCCACCAGAGGACACAAAGGGGCTAAATCACGTTCCGGATATAAAAGAAACTATAGCTATGAGGGCGGACAAATGCCCCTTGTTAGACGTTTGCCCAAGTTTGGGTTTAAAAATCCTAATCGTGTCGAGTATAAAGGTATTAACCTGGATACTATACAAGAATTGATAGATGAAAAAAATATATCAGAAATTACTCCTTTGATATTGCAAGAAAATGGCATGGCTCGTTCTAAAGATAGAATAAAAATTTTAGGAAGAGGCGAACTAAAAACTAAAGTAGATGTTTCTGCTCATGCTTTTTCAAATAATGCAATAAAAGCAATTGAAGCAAATGGTGGTAAAACAAACAAGATATAATAAATAATGAAAAGATTTATTCAGACATTAAAGAATATTTATAAAATTGAAGACCTGAGAATTAGGATAATTAATACTTTAGGGTTTATTCTAATTTATCGCTTAGGTTCTTATGTCGTATTGCCTGGTGTTGACCCCTCTCAATTAAGTCAACTTCAAGCGCAAACACAGGATGGAATACTAGGATTACTAAATATGTTTTCAGGCGGAGCATTTTCAAATGCTTCAATCTTTGCATTAGGAATAATGCCATATATTAGTGCTTCAATTGTTGTGCAACTTTTAGGAGTTGCTGTTCCTTACTTCCAAAAGTTGCAAAAAGAAGGAGAAAGCGGAAGAAAAAAGATAAATCAAATTACTCGTTATTTAACTGTTTTAATTACAGGGGCTCAGGCACCTGCATATATTGCAAATCTTACTACGCAGTTGCCACCTGAAGCAATATCGCCATTTGACCCAATGGCCACATCGCCAACAACCTTTTTTATAATATCTTCGGTTATTATTTTGGTTTCAGGAACAATGTTCGTTATGTGGCTTGGTGAAAGAATAACTGATAAAGGAATAGGTAATGGTATATCACTGTTGATTATGGTTGGAATCATTGCTCAATTGCCTTTTGCTATTTTTGCCGAATTTATTGCACGGATGGAAGAACAAGGAGGAGGCTTGGTTGTGTTCTTGGCCGAATTAGTCATTTTGATGAGTGTTATAGTTTTATGTGTTATGCTTGTGCAGGGAACAAGAAGAATCCCAGTACAGTTTGCCAAAAGAGTAGTTGGCAATAAACAATACGGAGGTGTTAGACAATATATCCCTCTTAAAGTAAACTCGGCAGGAGTAATGCCAATTATATTTGCTCAGGCGATAATGTTTGTTCCAATAACATTGGTTGGATTTGCAGACTCAGATGCCTTAACAGGAGTTGCTGCCGTATTTTCGGATTTTCATGGATTCTGGTACAATGTGGTCTTTGCAACTCTAATTATTTTGTTTACTTATTTTTACACAGCAATAACTGTCAATCCTAATCAGATGGCTGAAGATATGAAGAAGAACGGTGGTTTTATACCGGGTGTTAAACCTGGAAAAAGAACAGCGGAATTTATTGATAATATTATGTCGAGAATTACACTGCCGGGTTCTTTGTTTTTAGCGTTTGTAGCGGTTATGCCCGCTATAGTTAGTCAGTTTGGTGTTACAGGTCAGTTTGCGCAGTTTTTTGGAGGGACATCTCTCTTAATTATGGTTGGAGTTGTGCTTGATACGTTACAGCAAATTGAAAGTCACCTGTTAATGCGTCATTATGATGGTTTGACTAAATCCGGACGTATTAAAGGACGAAGATCAATGGGAATGACAGGGTAAGACAATTTTTTGTAATGAAATGATATACTATAAAACTAAAGAAGAAATAGAGTTAATTCGTGATAGTTCTTTGCTTGTTTCAAAAACCTTGGCTGAAGTTGCAAAATATATTAGACCGGGAATTACAACTATTGAGTTGGATAGAATTGCAGAGCAATTTATTAGAGATCATGGTGCAGCTCCGGGCTTTAAAGGATATCAAGGATTCCCTGCTACACTTTGTACTTCCCCCAATGAAGTAGTAGTACATGGAATACCAAATAATAAAGAATTAAGAGAAGGAGATATTGTCTCTATTGATTGTGGAGTTTTAAAGGAAGGGTTTTATGGTGATTCTGCTTATACTTTTTGTATAGGTGAAGTTGATCAAAAAGTTAAAAAATTATTAAAAACAACATACCGTTCTTTGTTTAAAGGAATAGAGCAAGCTTTTGAGGGAAATAGCATTGGAGATATTTCTTATGCTATACAATCAACAGCTGAAAATGAAGGATATTCTGTAGTAAGAAATCTTGTTGGTCATGGAGTTGGGAAAAAGCTTCATGAACCGCCGGAAGTTCCAAATTTTGGGAAAAAGGGGAAAGGCCTTAAATTAAAGTCCGGCTTAGTAGTAGCCATTGAACCTATGGTTAATTTAGGAAGAAAGAATATCGTTCAGGAAAAGGATAGATGGACAATAAGAACGGTTGATAGAAAATATTCAGCTCATTATGAACACACGATAGCTGTTTGTAACGAAAAAGCAGATGTTCTATCAACATTTGATTTTATAGAAAAATCTTTAAAAGAAAATATAAATAATTTGGTTATTATTAAAAAAGAAGTTTGATTTTTTATGGCAAAACAACCATCTATAGAACAAGACGGAGTAGTTGTAGAATCTTTAGGTAATGCAATGTTTAGAGTTGAGTTGGAAAACGGGCATATTATTACAGCTCATATTTCAGGTAAGATGAGAATGCATTATATTAAAATTTTACCCGGAGATAAAGTAAAACTTGAAATGTCACCTTATGACCTTACTAAAGGAAGAATAACCTTTAGATATAAATAAAAAATAATTGAAAAACTGATGATTTAAAAATATTATTCAAATGAAAACACGAGCATCATTAAAAAAGAGAACACCCGGCTGTAAAATAGTTAGGCGGAAAGGAAGATTATATGTTATAAACAAAAAAAATCCTAAGTATAAACAAAGGCAAGGATAGTTTTATAATTTTAAATAACTAATAAATTTTAAATAATATGGCACGTATAGCTGGAGTAGATTTACCGAAAAATAAAAGAGGCATTATCGGATTAACCTATATTTATGGTATAGGAAGATCTCAAGCTAATAAGATATTGGCAAAGGCAAAAGTTGATGAAAATGTTAAAGTTAGCGAATGGGATGATAAACAGATTACCGCTATAAGAAACATAATAAATGACGAGTATAAAGTTGAAGGTGCATTGCGCTCAGATGTACAGATGAATGTAAAACGATTGATGGATATTGGTTCTTATAGAGGCATAAGGCACAGATCAGGCCTCCCTGTTAATGGACAAAAAACCAAGAATAATGCAAGAACTAGAAAGGGTAAAAAGAAAACAGTTGCTAATAAGAAAAAAGTAGTTAAAGGATAGTTAAAAGAATCTCAAATTACTTTTAATATGGTAATGTGATTCGAATCAATTAAAAATTATTATGGCAAAAACAACAAGAAGTTCAAAATCAAGAAAAAGGGTAGTTGCAGTAGAGCCGATTGGTCAGGCTCATATTCATGCATCATTTAATAATATTATTGTAACTTTGACTAACAAGAATGGTCAGGTAATTTCATGGGCATCGGCCGGGAAAATGGGATTTAAGGGTTCAAAAAAGAATACACCTTATGCCGGACAATTAGCTGCTACAGATGCAGCTAAAGTCGCAGTTGATGCAGGATTAAGAAAAGTTAAGGTTTTTGTTAAAGGCCCGGGCTCAGGTAGAGAATCCGCTATTCGTTCATTAAATGCTGCCGGACTGGAAATTTCTGAAATAGTTGATGTGACTCCATTGCCTCACAATGGATGCCGCCCACCGAAAAGAAGACGTGTATAATATAATAATAAAATTAATAATTAGAAATAGATTATGGCAAGATACAGAGGTCCAAAAACAAAAATTGCAAGGAAGTTTGGAGAACCTATATTTGGAGCTGATAAGGCTTTTGAAAAGAAAAAATATCCCCCGGGAATGCATGGAAGTTCCAAAAAAAGAAGAAAATTGTCGGAGTATGCTACTCAGCTACAAGAGAAACAAAAAGCCAAATATACTTATGGCTTGCTGGAAAGACAGTTTTCAAACTTGTTCAAAAAAGCTTCTCAAAAAAAAGGTGTAACGGGCGAGTTACTTCTTCAATTGCTAGAAGGAAGACTTGATAATGTGGTTTTCAGGCTTGGAATTTCTCCATCTAGAAGAGGAGCAAGACAATTAGTGTCTCACAGACATATAACTGTTAATGGTAAAATTACTAATATCCCTTCTTATTCAGTTAAACCTGGTGATATAATAGGTGTTAGAGAAAAATCTAAAAGCCTTGAAAGTATTAATGAGTCACTAGCTTCAAGATCAAGTGCTTATTCATGGTTAGAATGGGATGAATCTTCAGTAAGCGGAAAATTTATGAATTACCCTGAAAGAGAAGATATACCTGAAAATATTAAAGAACAACTTATAGTAGAACTTTATTCTAAATAGTAACGAGTAAAAAAATATATATAAATGGCAATATTAGCTTTTCAAAAACCAGATAAAGTTATAATGCTTGATTCTGATGGAACTCAAGGAAAGTTTGAATTCCGACCATTAGAACCAGGTTATGGAATAACAGTAGGAAATGCATTAAGAAGAATTTTACTGTCTTCGCTTGAAGGATATGCGGTTACGTCAGTAAAAATTGAAGGTGTAGAACACGAGTTTTCAACAATTAAGGGAGTCGTTGAAGATGTAACTGAAATAATATTAAATCTAAAAAAGTTGCGCTTTAAAAGACAAGTTGAAGATACAAAAAGCGAAATAGTTAAAATTGATGTTTCTGGACAGGACGTGTTTAAAGCAGGTGATATTAACAATTTCTTGCAAAATTTTCAGATACTAAACCCGGATGTTGTTATTTGCAACATGGAAAAGAGTGTTAAAATCAGTATGGAACTTAAAATTGAAAAGGGGAGAGGGTATGTTTCAGCTGAAGAAAACATTGCATTAGAACCTGAGATTGGTCAGATTCCTGTAGATTCAGTCTTTACACCAATTAAAAATGTAAAGTATGATGTAGAGAACTATCGTGTTGAACAAAAAACAGATTATGAAAAGCTCATAATTGAAATTTTAACGGATGGTTCTATTGAACCAAAAGAAGCTCTTAAAGAAGCTGCAAAGATTCTTATTTATCACTTTATGCTTTTCTCTGACGAAAAAATAACATTAGATACTGATGAAAAGTCTGCAAGTGAAGAATTTGATGAGTCTTCTCTACATATGAGACAATTGCTTAAAACTAAATTAGATGACCTTGATCTTTCAGTTAGAGCACTTAATTGTCTTAAATCAGCCGAAGTTGAAACTCTGGGAGACCTTGTCACATACAACAAGAATGACTTGCTTAAGTTTAGAAATTTCGGTAAGAAATCCTTAGCTGAACTTGAAGATTTAATGAAATCAAAAAATCTCAGCTTTGGTATGGACGTTTCAAAATATAAACTAGATAAGGATTAATTGAAAAATGAGACACAGAAAAAGATTTAATCATTTAGGACGAACAGCATCACATAGAAAGGCGATGCTATCAAATATGGCTTCACAGCTAATTTTATATAAAAGAATTAATACAACTGTAGCTAAAGCAAAAGCTTTAAGATCTTATGTTGAACCATTAATTAACAAATCTAAGGATGACTCTACCCATTCCAGAAGAATTGTTTTTGGATACCTTAGAAACAAAGAGGCTATTAATGAACTTTTTAGAGAAGTTTCTCAAAAAGTAATTGATAGAAATGGTGGTTATACTAGAATCCTTAAAACTGGTTTCAGAAAAGGTGACGGTGCTGAAATGTGTTTTATTGAGCTTGTTGATTATAATATTAATATGCTTGCTACACCGGAGGAAGAAACTCAGAAAAGAACTAGAAGAAGTAGAAGAGGTGGAAAAAAGAAGCAAACAGAATCCGAAACAACTCAGCAACAGAAAAGTGATGTTGGGAAAACAGAAGATGCTGAACAAAAGGATAATATAAAGGATTCTTCAGAAAAAGAAGATAAAAAAGTAGCTAATAAACAAAAAGAAGAATCTTCTGAAAAGGTTCAAACACAAAAGAAAGAGGAAGTAAAACAAGAAACTGAGCAAAAAGAAACAGCGAAAAAAGAAGAGGTGAAAGATAAAAAAGCAAGTGTTTCTGATAGCAAAGTTGATAATAAAAAAGAGAAAGATTCTAAAGGAGAAGAACCTGATAAAATAGAAGCTAAAGATAAATCAAAAGAGAAGCCTGCTGAAAGTAAAAAGCAGGAAACTAACGAGAAGAAACCTCCTGCAAAACCTAAAAAGGATGATAAGAAAACTGAAGCGGAAGGTAAAAACGAAAAATCAAAAGAAATAGAGAAAGAAGATAGTAAAACAGCTGAAAGTAAAAATAAAGAGAAAAAAGATGATTCAGCTGATACTAAGAAGGAAGAGAAAAAATAGATTTTTACCGCTATAACTGATTTTTTATTCTTAATACAAGTATTCATTTTGCAGTATTATACAAAAGTGTTATATTTGAAAAGATTATATTATTTTTTTAAATATAATACGCTATATTATTCATTAGATAAATTTTATAACAAATAGATTATGAGTGCAATTATTAATATTCATGGCAGACAAGTCCTTGATTCAAGAGGTAATCCTACAGTAGAAGTAGATCTTGTTACAGAAAATGGAGTTTTAGGTAGAGCAATGGTTCCCTCAGGTGCATCAACAGGTGTACATGAGGCTGTTGAGTTAAGAGATGGTGATAAGGACTATTTCCTCGGGAAAAGTGTGAATAAAGCAGTTAATAATATTAATGAAATATTAAACGAAGAGCTAAAAGGCTTCTTTGTAACAGACCAAGTCGATATCGATAATAAAATGATAGAGATAGATGGTACCGATAATAAATCAAACATAGGAGCAAATGCAATGCTTGGAGTGTCTCTTGCAGCAGCTCATGCCGCAGCACAAGAATCCGGACAACCTTTGTTTAGATATATTGGCGGTATTGGTGCATGTACTCTACCAATCCCTATGATGAATATCTTGAATGGGGGATCTCATGCTGACAATAGTATCGATTTTCAGGAGTTTATGATTATGCCTGTTGGTGCTGATTCTTTTTCTAATGCTTTGCAAATGGGAGCCGAGGTCTTTCATAATTTAAAGACTGTCTTAAAAAAGAATAACTATTCAACTAATGTTGGTGATGAGGGAGGTTTTGCACCCAATTTAAAATCTAATGAAGAAGCTATTAAGGTAGTTCTTCAGGCAGTTGAAAAAGCCGGATATAAACCGGGAGAAGATATTTTTATAGCTTTAGATCCTGCTGCATCTGAATATTATTTGCCGGAAGAGAATGTATATCATTTGCATAAATCAACAGGAGATAAACTTACTCCGGAAGAAATGGTGAATTTTTGGAGTGACTGGATAGACAAATATCCGATAATATCTCTTGAAGATGCAATGGGTGAAGATGATTGGAATGGATGGAAAATTTTAACAGATAAGGTAGGAGAAAAAGTACAAATTGTTGGTGATGACCTCTTTGTTACTAATGTTAAAAGATTGCAAAAAGGAATAGATAAAGGAGTTGCTAATTCTATTTTAATAAAAGTAAATCAAATTGGAACGCTCACAGAAACTATAAATGCAATTAATCTTGCAACAAAAAATTCATATACCTCTGTCATTAGCCATCGTTCAGGGGAAACAGAAGACACAACAATTGCCGACCTAGCAGTAGCTATGAATACTTGTCAAATTAAAACAGGTTCGGCATGTCGTTCTGAAAGAATAGCCAAATATAATCAATTATTGAGAATTGAAGAATTGTTAGGAGACTCAGCGATATATCCTGGAAAAAACTTTAAATATTATAGATAATGAATATGGAATATAATACATCCAGATCAAAAATGAATATTTCTGAATATGGAAGAAATATTCAGAAAATGATTGAGTATATCAATAAAGTAGAAGATAGAGATAAAAGAAATAAATTGGCTAAAGCAACTATTGATGTTATGGGGCAACTTAATCCACACTTGCGTGATGTTAGTGACTTCAAACATAAACTGTGGGACCACCTTTTTATAATGGCTGATTTTGAATTAGATGTTGACTCCCCCTATCCAAAGCCATCTCCTGAGGTTTTAGCAAGAAAGCCGGAAAGATTAAAGTATTCTAATAATAATATTACTTTTAAGCATTACGGTAGAAATATTGAAAGAATGATAAAAAAAGCTATAGAGTTTCCTGAAGGTGAAGAGAAAGATGCTTTAATTAAACTTATAGCTAATCATATGAAAAAATCTTTCCTGACATGGAGTAGGGATGCAGTGACAGATCAAGAAATTGCAGAACATATTACAATACTCTCTGATGGAAAGCTAAAACTAGATGAAAGTGTTCGCTTAAATCACACTAGTGAAATATTAGCAAAAAATAAAAGACGAAGACACCATCAAAAACCATCATCTAAAAACCAGCAATATAAAGGCAGAAAAAGCTGATTGTTTCGTTATCTTACCTTTGCACTATTCATTTTTGTATGTAATTAAATTTAATGTACATTTGCAAATCTTATATGTTTAATTAATTAGGTTGAAGTGGAAAAAATTAATTGCTTAAGTATATAAATTTTTGAAGAACAGCATGTTAAATAAAATCAATGTAGAATGAATGCTTTTGAAGTACTGGGAGGTCAAAAATTAAAAGGAGAATTGCACCCTCAAGGAGCAAAAAATGAAGCTTTGCAGGTTATATGTGCAACATTGCTTACCAATGAAAAAGTTACTATAAATAATATTCCAACAATCAGAGATGTTGTAAAATTAATTGAGCTTTTGTCTTCTTTGGGAGTCAAAGTAGAGAAACTTCCAAATAATTCCTACAGTTTTTGTGCAGATAGTATTGATATTGACTATATTAATACACAAAAATATATTAAACAAGTTAAAGATCTTAGAGGATCAGTTATGATTGTTGGACCTTTGTTAGCTAGATTTGGGAAAGGATATATTCCTAAACCCGGAGGCGATAATATTGGCAGACGAAGATTAGATACTCATTTCTCAGGCTTAGAACAATTAGGAGCTATGTTTGAGTATGAAGACAAAACATCTTTTTATAAAATTGAAGGGAAAAAATTAAAAGGTACAGATATGCTTCTTGATGAAGCTTCTGTTACAGGTACTGCAAATATTATTATGGCAGCAGTTCTAAGCAAGGGCTCAACTACTATTTATAATGCAGCTTGTGAACCATATATTCAGCAACTTTGTAAAATGTTGAATAATATGGGAGCTGATATTTCAGGAATTGCTTCAAACCTTTTAACCATTAAAGGAGTAGAAAGCCTTCAAGGTTGTGAACATAACATTTTATCTGACATGATTGAGATAGGTAGTTTTATTGGATTAGCAGCAATGACTCAATCAGAGATAACTATTAAAAATGCAAACTGTAAATATCTGGGAATTATACCGGAAGTATTTAGAAAATTGGGGCTGAATATTGAACAAATTGAAGATGACCTCTTTATCCCTTATCAAAAAGAATATGAAGTAGCATCATATATAGATGGAAGCTTGTTGACTATCTCTGATGCACCTTGGCCGGGGTTTTCTCCTGACCTGCTGAGTATAGCGCTTGTTGCTGCAATTAATGCAAAAGGTAGCGTGTTAATTCATCAAAAAATGTTTGAAAGCAGGTTGTTCTTTGTTGATAAATTAATTGATATGGGAGCACAAATTATACTTTGCGACCCACATCGTGCAACAGTTATTGGGAATAATAGAGAAAAAATGCTGAAGCCAATTGAAATGACTTCTCCTGACATTAGGGCAGGAGTTGCACTGCTTATAGCTGCAATGAGTGCTGATGGGAAAAGTGTTATTCATAATATTGAGCAAATTGATAGAGGCTATCAGAATATTGATGAAAGATTAAATAAAATTGGAGCAAAAATCAAAAGAATAGAGTCTTAAAACTGCCAATTTGTCGCTGTATTTATACTGGCAAAAGTTTTGATAGATATACTTAAATAGT
>PWLF01000048.1 GCA_003559475.1 Bacteroidales bacterium | reverse complement strand
GAACAGATATAAAAAAATTATTATTTATGAAAGCTAAATTAGTAAAAGAAGGTTTAATAAGAAAAATATATGAAGATTGGGATATCCCCAGTTACATAGAAGATGATGATATTTTAATGATTGATAATTATATACAATCTATCATTGATGAAATAGTAGAAAAGTATGGTCACACAAGATCTAGACTTGAGGAATTAATGTATGCTAAAGATGAAAATTATGAAGAAATACTTGACTTTTTCCAAGATAATATACCTGTAGAAGATGCTGCAAAACATTTTTCTAAAATTTTTCAAGAAGATGATCCATTTGCATTAAGTGAAAATACAGGAAAAAAGGATGATTCTTATGAAAATTATATTATTATAGCCTCAGGCCCCTGGGGTGATGAGATTGTTGACTATGCAGATTCTCCCCAAGAAGCAGAATCACTTGCTATGGAGTATCAAGAATCATTTGGTGGGAAATGGGAAGTTACTTGGTATCATAATATTAGTGATTATGAAGGCGAAGATGGAGAATTATATGAAGGTTATGGTAGAAAAAGATGGTCTATATCTCGTGTAGAATCTGAAATTTTAGAACCTCTTGCACAAAAACTTGGTGTTGAACTTCATAAAGGTCATAAGAAAAAACAAGATGGTTATGCTCAAAAAGTAATTACTCAATTTTATCATATTGAAAATTTACCAATAATGGTTAGAGATATTAAAGTTGCTGGTATGGGGCATGATGATGTGGAATTATGGATTCTTGATAGAGATAAACCATCCAAAGGTATACCTTTTAATTCAATGATAAGTTATGCCGGATTTCAAGAAAAAGTAATGAAATTATTAGGATATGATGAAGAAGATGAAGATTACAAACCATTTAGTAGACGATAATTATTATGGTTTAAGTTGACAATTAATAAAATAAAAAATATAATCAAAAGAGAGACTTAGTTCTCTCTTTTTTGAATATATAAATAAATATAAACTAAAAATCTAAAAATATGCTTAACAATCTATCGGATCTTTTAGAAAAGAAAGGAGAGAAGTGGATATCAAATTTCTTAAATAATGAAGTTATCATAACTGAGAAACTTGATACTTATAGAATCCTTTTTGAAAAACAAGGAGATGAACTGATATTTTTCAAAAAAGATAATACTCCTTTAAATCTTATTGAACGTGTTTTAAACAATGTATGGGAAGATGCTATAATTGAGATATCAACACTTGTTGATAATATAAATATACCTGAGGGTCTTCGTTTTGGGATAGCTTATACCCCTGTTGAAAGACCCATAAGAATACCATATTCAAACTTACCTAAATATATTTTAACTGATATAACAAAAAGAGATAATTCTAATAAAGTTATTGAATCTTATGATTATAATGAAATAACTCAATGGGCTAGCATATTTAGTATGGGTAGACCCCCAATTATTTTTAAAGGAATACTTACAGAAGAACAAAAAAATCTTCTTTTAAAATATGATAAAAAGGAATATGAAGGTGATACACGAAATTTTTCTCAGGTAATAAAACAATTATTTAATAATACTTATAGTGAAGAAGAAATTATAGAAGGAATAGTTATTAAAAGTAATAAAAATCTTGCGCAAGTTACTTCGTATGAATTTGATGTTTTAAATGAAGCTTATCAAAAGAAAGATAATTTAAGGGATTTTTATGATTTGGTTATTCTTTCTATTAATTCATTTATGGATTCTTATACTATGCCTATATTAGAAGGAGAAACTGAGGATGAACTTTATTTAGAGATAATATCTGATATGTTTAATAATTATTGTAAAAAAGGTAATATTCCAGAAGGTTTAGATCCAAATTATATAACTCCTCCTTCTTTTGGACACTTAGGAGACTTAAATATATTACTAATTAAAAATAAAGAAACTCTTGAATATTTAAAAAATGGAGATAAATTACATGAGGCACTTTTTAGACTTATGCTTTCTTCATTTAGAAAACAAAAGAAAGAATATGGATTAATAACAGAATCTGCCGCTAACAAATTTAATACGTATATTTATCTTATAGAAAGTACTATTAAATCAAAATTAAAAGATAACAATATTATTGAAAATGAAGAAATATTAGTTAAAGAGGATGAAACAGATATTATTGATGAAGCAAGGTCTGATAATGTTGTTATTGATACATTGAACAAAAGAAAAGCTTCTGATATAGATAATATGAGGGTAATTTCTTCTATCCAAAAAGCATTTGAACCAAGAATAAGAGAACTGGAAAAAGGAAAAGAAGAAGTTGCTGTTTATGTTACTGATTGCACTCCATTTACTAAATCCCAAATGGAAAATCTCGAGTCTATACATAAAACTTGGAAAGTTCCTGTTATAATTTCTACTATTTCAAATAAAAAGAAGGTTGAAGGCAAAAACTTTTTTTTATCTGACGAACTTTTAAAAGCTCAACTTGAAACATTATATAATTTTAATAGTGAATTCGTTCCAGCTTATATTCTTCTTGATAACTGGAGTCTTTGGGATATTTTTTATTATTGCAGACCGAATTATGAGCCTATAGTTCTTATAACTGATGATAATAAAAAGGCTGAATTTGCAAACCAATTATATTTTGAAGAAGAAATAATGGGTGGTCGTTTAAATGTAAAAAATAACTTTAATATTGGAGAAATGGAAAATAAATATAAACTTGAGGCATTTAGAGCTATTGAGGATAATGCTTTTTATAATTTTAAAGAAACTACTCCTTCTCCTATACATAATTTATGGGATAATATTAATACAGAATACAGAACTTGGTCAGGTCAATTATTAAATATTTTTTAACGAATAAATAAAATAAAAATATAATAAAATGAATAAGTTAATAAAAGAAAGTATAAATATCCCGGCAGAATTATCAAATCAATATATTAATGTTAAGCAACAAATTACAGATAAACAATCAAAAAAGGATTCGTTAATGGGACAAGTTAATCAAATTGATTCTGAGATAAATACTTTAAAAAAAAATTTAGTAGCTTTGCAAAGAGAGGCGGCTCGAAAACAACAAGAAGAACTTCCGGCAGAAGCACCAGAAGAAACCACAGATGAAGAAACTGAGGAAATAGGTGAAAGTTTTTATCCTTCTCTTTATGAAAAAAATGAAGATGAAGAAGTTAGATTTACAGGAAATTTAATTAGACACCCCAAGGATCCTACGATTCTTATGTATAAAGGGAAAAAGGTTGGAAGAGAAAAACAACCTAACTGGCGTGAAGAATATAAAGATTATCTTGATTTAACTCCATCTCAACAAAGACAGTTTGATAAAATTGAAAATAAAATAAACAAATTAGAAGAAGAGCAAGATCAAATTTTTGATGAGATTGAAATGTTAAAATTAGAAACAAATGAAATAAAAAATAAGAGCAAAGAAAAAGAATATGAGGCTGAACAATGGTCTGCGGATGTTATAGAAAACCGAGGATGGAATGTATTAGATGCAGTTAATAGTGATGTTTCAGTTGAAGAATTATATCAAAGATTTAATATTCCAAAAAGGGATGCTGAAGATCTTTTAGATTCATGGGATTATTATTATGGAGATGGTCTTATGGAAGTAGATGAAAGACTTGGTGAGATAGAAAAAGAAATTAATAATCTTGAAGAAAAAAAGGATAAGTTGGAAGATTCAATTCGTGTGTTAAGATTAAAACAAGAAGAAATAGGAAGAAGACATTTACCTCCAAAATTTGTTTATGAGCCTGAAGATTCTATAAAAGAATCACAACAAATATATGAAGAAGAGGAAGAAGAAGTTCCTGCTATAAGTGATGATATTAGTGATTATTTATTCTATATTAAACTTTATCCAGAAGGAGAAATGCCAATTTTAGCAAAAATATTTCAACCCGGAGATAAAGAAAATTGGGAAGTTAATATTCTTAAAGGAGAAGCAGCTTCTTTAGAAGATATGTCTTTTACTCATGAATATGATAAAGTTGAAATAATAAGTTATCTTGCAGATCTTTATGATGAAATTGAAGAAATTGATCCGGAAGAAATTGAAGGTGAAATAGAATATGATGAGGAATATGATGAGGAATATGATGAGGAATATGATGAATAATATCAGTTTGATGTTACATTTAACTGTTAAAAATATTAATAATGAATGAAGATATATAAAATAAATTAAAAAAATAATGTTATTATGAAAAAGTATGTAAATACAAGCTTAAGAGAATATCTTAATGAAAGTAAAACTTTTACTCTTAAAAGAAAATATGGTGAACGAAATCCAGTTGTTGTGGGTGCAAATGCCCCAATAAGAAATCAAATTTTAACATATGTAGCAGAAAATGCAAAGGTATCTGGTAAAGATCTTCGCAGATACATTGCTGGTTTAAACGAAAACAACCGCAATCCAAATGCGGCTGCTAATATGTGGTTAAAAAGAAATAAAAAATTCTTTGTGACCGAAAGTCGCAATGGACAGACTTATTTTAAATTGTCTAATATTGGTAAAAGACTTGTTAATCGTGTAGCTCCTGTTTCTGAGTCAAATGTAGTTGAATCTTCTTTTGAGGGTAGAAATTCATTTGGTAAAAAAAGATCATTAGAACTCATTAGAAAGTACATGCCATTCTTAAAAGATGTTGAATATCATGTTATGGATGGAAGAGGAACACCTGAAGAACCGGGATATGGTCATGATGAGGTTTATTCAAAATGGGATCAATTGGGCTTTTCGACCGGAATACAAGAAATAGATGAACTCCCTGCCATTGTCATTGTGTTTCAAGAATTTGACAGCGATCAGATATATGCCAAAATTTATGCCGATGCCATTAACTTTAACGGCTATGGAGAGGCTAGTGATGAATACACGGATGAACTAGACCCAATCCCAATTGAAGATTGGGATGAAGAACGTTACGAAAGCGTTATAGAAGATATGAAAGTAAATTTTGGATTTGATGATGAGTTGACTGAAAGTATTAAAGCTCGTAAAAAAGGTAAAAAAGGTAAAAGAATAAATGAAAAATATCTTACAGGAAGAGGTACAACAAGATATCCAGGTGATAGGTATAAAAGACCCCAGGGAACACGAATTAAATCTCGTTATGATGAAAAATATGAAGATTTCGATGAAGATTTCGATGAAGATTTTGATGAATGTAAAGAAGCAGGTGAAACTCGTTTAAATCAAAGAAGAAGTTTACGAGGATATCCAGAAGAAAGAGGCTTTGATAAAGAAGGTGAAGATTATGATTTTGTAGATACTAAAAAAGGTTATGCACGTCCAGGACTTTATTCTATGGAAGAAGATTATGATGATCTTGATGAAAGTAAAAAAGCTAAGATTAAAAAAATTGTAGAAAACATTAAAGCTCGAAGAAGAAAAAAATTAAATGAATCTTCTATGAAAGATAGAGATGATTTAATATTTTCAATATCTAATGCTGCTTATACTATTGTTGAAGGTGATGATGCTGGTTTTGAAGGTGCTTCTAGAAGACAAATTAAAATATTAAATAATTTATTAAAATATGATATTGAAGATTTAGCTGATGAAAGCTTTTTAGAATCTTTAGATGATTCAGAACTTTCTAGAATATATAATATTTTAATGGAAAAGGGTTATTTAACAGAAAACATTAAAGCTCGAAGAAGAAAAAAATTAAATGAACATCATCTTGATACAAAAGAAGAGAAAATAGAATTTATTCTTAAAAACGATCCTGATGCTGTAAAGGATGAGCTAGAAGATCTTTCAACAAAAGAAATTGATAAGAAATATAGAAAATTAGAAAAAGAACTTGGAATGACTGAAAGTCTTAAATCTAAAAGAATAAAACTTTATGAGGAAGATGAGGATGAAAGTGAAGATGAATTAACTTTTGATGATCTTGATATTGATGATGAAGATAAACCAAAGGAAGATGTTGAAGATGTTGAAGTTGAAGATGAAGAAGTTGAAGATGAAGAAGCTGAAGATGATAAAGTTGAAATTACTGAGTTTGTTATTACAGTAGATAATGTAGAAGAAGCAATTGCTGAACTTGCTGAATTAGGTATTACAGCTGAAAAGGTTGATGAAGAAATTGACGCCGAGGAAGAAGATTTAGATCTTGAAGATGAGGAAGATGAAAAGATTGAAGAAGGTGAAGAAGGTGAAGAAGATTTAGATTTAGATCTTGAAGATGAGGAAGAAAAACCAGAAGGTGAAGAAGTACCAGAAGGTGAAGGTCAAATTAAAGTATCAGCAGATGATTGGGACACTTTAAGAGGTTGGTTAGAAGAAAAAGGGGTTAATGTTGAAGAAATGTTTGGTGGTGAAATTGAGGTTGAGGATGAAGAAATAGAAAGTGATGAAGAAGATTTAGATTTAGATATAGATCTTGATGATGAAGAAGAGGAAGAAGAGGAAGAAGGCGATGAAGAAAAAACTGAAGAAAGTGTAACCGGTATGGAAAAACCTGAAAAAGAACAATGGCCTAATTTAACTAAATAAATTTAAATAAGTTTGTGTGTTAAAAAGAGTTTAATTTTAAAATTAAACTCTTTTTTTATAAATATATAATTATATGAATAAAATTAATTATAAAAGTGAAGTTATTGGTGTGCATCATGATCAAGTAGATGTAGATACTTGGGTTTATATAGGAAATCAGCCAATAGGTCTTGTTCAATATACATTATATAATAATAAGTTGTATATTAATGATATATTTGTAAGACCAGAATATCGTAGACAAGGATGGGCTTCAAGATTAATTAAATATATACAAAAAGAAAACCCTGAGTATAAATATGAATCTTCATTAAAAACAGATTTAGGTGCTAAGTTTAAACATAAAGATGTTACACTAGAAGAAGAATATAGAGCAAAACCTGTTTTCAGTAAATGTTATGTTTTTGATTTTGACGATACTTTAGTTCGAACAGATGCTAAAATTCATATAATAAGAGGTGGAAGAAGAATAAAATCTTTAACTCCTGAAGAATTTAACAAATATACTCTAAAACCGGATGAAGTTGTAGACGCTGAAGATTTTGCAGATCCCCGTTTTATTATTAATGCTACTAAATATAAAATGTGGCCAATTTTGAATGCTATTAATATGAAGAATAAAATGGGAAAGGATATAATTTATATTTATATACTTACAGCAAGAGATTCTCGGGCAAAATTACCAATACACAATTTTTTAATTAAAAAAGGAATTGATATTCCTTTAGAAAATATTATTACAGTAGGACCTATTAATCAAGAAAAAAGAGAAAAAATAAATACCGCTCAAAGAAAAGCAAAGGTTCTTATAGAATTATCAGATAAATATGATGAAATATTCTTTTTTGATGATTGTCAAAAAAATATTGATGCAGCTCGAAAGATACCAAAAATTAAAACTCAATTAATAGATAAATATAATATAAAATAAGTAATTGATTTATGGTAAATAAAAGATATAAATTATGCGAACACAAAAGAGAAGAACGGCTAATAAAATCACTCAACGAATTTTTAAAGGAAGAGGAACAAAAACTAAAAAATGTAAAGGTTGCGGTGGAACAAAAAGAATATCTAAGGTTCCAAAAAGGTAAACAAATTATAGATGAAGAATTGGGTGGTGTTTCAGCCCCAATGTCGACATTAAGTAATACTCCAGGTGTAGGATCTGCCCAGCCGGCACAAATGGCTGCTACAACAGGAGCTGAACAAGCATCACCAGAAGCAATAGGATCCGGAGACTTATGGGGAGACTCTCCCTCAGCGCCTAAAAAGAAGAAAAGAAAGGTAACAAAAAGGAAAAAGAAGAAAAAGAAGAAAAAAGTTAATGAGGGTTTAGGCTATGTGAAGTATGATAATGATAGATACGAAATAATAGAAGAAGAACCTAATAGGATCAAAATAAGGCCATTAAGAAATCCTTATGGAGGACCCCGCTTAAGCTCCCCAATGTATCATCCATCTTTTTGGGTTGAAACAGACGATACACGATTAGAAAGATTGAGCGAAAATATAGATGAGATGAACATAAATCCTCATGATAAGATAGGAACCATGATGGCCAAAAAGATGGGCGTTCCATTATGTTTTGAAAAAGGAAAAGGTGCAAAGGATGTTAAACAAAAAATAACAGGAAATAATAAATCTCATGAAAT
>PWLF01000208.1 GCA_003559475.1 Bacteroidales bacterium | reverse complement strand
TACCCAACAATTAGATATAGCTTCTATATTTCAAGAAATAGACGATTCTGGCACCGCTCCTAATTTTGAAAGATGGAGAAATAATTCAGATGTATTAGTAGATAATGCTTTTGTTGAAACTCCAATAGGTGATCATTCTACTAATCCTGATAATATCGAAACTATATATGGTCTGAGCGCAAAACAATTTGGAAGAATAAATTATGTTGATTTTTCTATAAACAATGAATATCATGGTTTTAATTTGTGGGTAAATAGTGTAGCTACTAGTGAACCTGAAAAAGCAGTTGCTTTTCTAAAAGAAGATGGAGCTGATGTATGGCATTTAGGTAATGTAGATTCTTTTGGAAATGTAAGAGACGTTAGTTTATTTTTAGATTTTAAAGCAGTTCATTTACATGAAGATTCCTCAATGCATGGAGATTTTGTTGGTAATTTTTATGGAAGTTTTGACGGATCTGTTTCTGGAACAATAGAAGCCGATAATTTACAATTACCTGGTTGGTTAAATGTTACAGGAGATACAAGTTTAGGTGATTTATATGTTACAGGAACTGCTAATTTTTATGATGGTATTGATGTAGAAGGAGGAATAATTGGAGATAACTTACATTTATCTGGTTGGTTATTTGTTGAAGGTGATACAAGTTTAGGTAATTTATATATGACATCTACAAGTCAAATATTTTTAAATAATGGTACTAATACTTCTCCAGCTATAACTTTTAGAAATGAAGATAATACAGGTTTTTACAGAACTTCTAGTAATAATCAAATATGTGTAGCTACCGGTGGTACAGAAAATTTTAGATTTGATGATTCTACTTTTCACGCAAAAGGTGATTTAATAGGATATTCAGGTACTCTTTCTGATATAAGATTAAAAACAAATATAAAAAATTTAGATAATTCCCTTGATAAAATATTAAAGCTAAGAAGTGTTACTTTTAATGATATAAAAACAGGAACTCCTCATATTGGATATATTGCCCAAGAAGTAGAGGAAATAATACCCGACGTTATTTTTAAAACAAATATTTTAGGAGAAGATGATAGTAGTTTATATAAAGCAATAAGATATACAGAAATAATTCCTTATCTATCTGATGCAATAAAGAAACAACAAAAAATGATAGAGCAAAAAGATAATGAAATTAAAACATTGAAAAATGAAATTAATGAAATAAAATCTTTAATTATACCTAAGGGTGTTATAAAAAAAGAATTAGATGAAATTAAAAGAATGTTAAACGAAAAATAATATAAAAATGGAAACCTTAAGAAAAATTTTTGAATTTTTAAATAGTAAAATTTTTGGTTATATATTAGTTGCAATATTAACCATTTTTATTATTAATATGTGCAATCGAAATAATTCTTTAGAAGAAGAAATAAATCGAAAAAATAATAATATTGAAGCTTTATCTGATACTCTTAAGCAAGAACAATTAAAATCAGGGGAATTACAGGCGTCAATACAAGGATTTATCGCTAAAAATGAAGAATTAAGATTATTAAATGAAGATTTATACGAACAAGTAGAAGAAGAAAAGGGTAATGTTATAACATTAACAAACATTATCTTTAAACTTCAACAAGATACAACGGATCTAAGAAAATATATAGATTCATTAAAAACATTTTATGAAGATCCTATACAAATTAATGATACAGTATGGGAAGTAAATTGGAGTTTAGCTTTTACATATGATGAATATAATTATGATGCATATTCAGGAAGAACCACTATAGGAGTATTTTTACCTGAAGATAATTTAAGAATTACTCACATAGGAACAGAAATGTTAGATAGAGATTCTCAAATGAGACTTACATGGGGACAAACTATAGAAGATGGAAGATTAAGAATTTTTGCGCGTACAGCCCATCCAGCCTTTAAGGCACAATTACTTGAAGGTGTTTATGTTGATTATGGGGATTTAGAAGAATTAAGAAGAAATTGGTTTACAGGGTTTGGTTTAGGACCAAGTTTAACTATTGGTTATGATGTTATAAATCAACGACCTACTTTTGTAATAGGAGCAAGTATACATTATAATATTTTTCAGTGGTAAAAATGATAAAATAAGATTTTTATATGGCAAATAATATTTCAAAATATGTACAATTAAATGATTATCTTTTACTCGAATACGAGTTTAATAAAGATAATTCAACTATTGCGATATCAGAAGCATATGAAGCAATAACTCACCTTGGAACAAAACAATATTTTAATAAAGATAGTATAGGTATACAAAATAATGATCTTATATTAAATTCTGTTCCTTTAAATAAAAAAAGAACTAATTGGTTTGTTGATGGGACCGATAATTCAGATTATTATCAATATTTTGATTCTTCAACAACTATAACCGAATCAAATTATAAACATGATACTTTAAAAATTCATATAGTTTCTGGTTATAATTTTGATGATATATCCGGATTTCTTTTACAAGTAAGAGCTGATACGTCAACTAATAAAGTTGATCTTTCTAACTTTACATGGATTAAACAAGTTATTGGTAATGATGTACTTAAATTTTCTTCAAATGCGTTATATTTAGGAAATAGATTTTATGATAAATATGTTGAGTTAAAAATACCTTCTGTTGAAGAACTTGGAGGAGATACCGGTACTAATTTAGGACAAGCATTATCCATAAAACCATTATCAGATGTACATATAACATATAGTACTATTCCAGAAATTGATAATAATGAATATATTGTAAATGAGATTATAAATGTACAATTACCTGTAAGTTCACAGGCTGATAATTTTAACGCTTTTATTGCTGAAAGTGTTGAAGGTGATTATATAGAATTTTATGGTACGTGGAGGGGGCAAATAATAGGAAATTTTATAGGTGATATTGAAAGTGGAAAAATTAAACTATATACTTCGAATAGTCCAAATGATAATTATGAAGCATTCACAGAACAATATGGTGCTGAAACAGCTAAATGGGTTTTAATGCATGAATTATATGTATATGAATTAATTCCTGGTTCAGAACTTCTTACTCAAAAATTTGTTTTTACACAGGAAGATAATTATTTATTTCCAAATTATTTTAGACCTATTATTAAAAATGCCGATATAGCAACATCTTTTAATATATAATATATATGTAGATTAGTGAACAGAATGGATGGATCTCAGATTATACGTAAGGCTTCATTTTCTTCTACTGAACCTAAAAAATATGGAAGATTTTTTGAAAGGCTTAATGTAGATAATTATTTACCTTATAAAGTTTATAATAAATTACCTGAGGAAAAACCAAATATTCTTGTAAAAGATAAGCAAAGACAAACTAAATATGTAAAAGTATTTTTTGATACTACAAATATTTTATTAAATAAAAATAATGAAGTATTACCACAAGGTACTGGTCCTTTATTTATTAAAAAAACAGAAGGAATATATAAGTTTAAATTTGAGAAATTTAACACAACAACAGAAGAAAATCAAAGAGAAAATGTAAACTTATCTGGTGTTTATAATTATGCACTAGAATTTATACTTGATAATGAATCTCATATAACAATTAGACCAACTTATTCAAGAAATATGAATACTTCTTTAGGTGAACTTGAATTTACTATAACATCAGATCAAGCAAGAAAATTATTAAAACAAAATAATAATACATTTTCTATTATGGTTTTAAATCCTGACGGAACAAAATATACATTTTATGAAGGCTTATATTATTCACATAATGATTTTGAGCAGGTAATGGAGCAGTATAGAGAATTTTTTAACGTAAATGAAATGAATGAAAAAATAGCTGAATTAGAATTAGAAAATCAAGAATTAAGAGATGAAAATTTATCTTTGAGAGCAGAATAAAAATATAAATATAAATTATAATATTAAACAATGATTCTTAACGCACTATCAAATCAATTTGTAGTTCAATTCCCACCTGATTTCTTTTATCCGAAAATAAAAGAAAGGTGGGATCCTATTGTACAAAGATTAAAGTTACCATATATGTCAATGGTTGATTTTATGAATTCGGCAATACAAAGTATAAATTTTCCTACAATTGAATTAAGAAATGTTGAACAACAACAAAGTCAATTTAGAATACAATATAGACCTGGAAAAGAACTTGAACCTATATATGAAAAAAATTTAACTGTGAATTTTAAATTATCAGAAGGTTTTATAACTTATTGGATTATATTTGAACAAATAGAAGCCTTTTTAGAATATGAGGAAAGTTTACCTTTTTGGCCACCTATGTATATTTCTTTTCTTGATCATCATGGTTTTGAATTAGTAGTATTTGAATTTGAAAAAATTATTCCAAGAAATATGTCTCAATTTACAATATCACATGCTACTACAGCCGCAGATTTTAATACGTTTTCATTAGGATTACGTTATAATAGATTTAATATTAAAAATAGATTACTTAAGAAAACATTTTAATATATAAATAAAATAAATTATAGTTATGAGTAATATTCCAACATATTATGATATTAAATATCAAAATTCTTCAAAAATTTTTGAGGCTGAAGAAATAAAAAATTTATCACCGGATCAAATTAATGAAGGTGAAAATCTTTATTATAAAATTCTTGAAGCTATTGAAAATGGTGAAGAAATTGATGAAGGTTTTTTAGGTGCTATAGCTGGTGGGGCCGCAGGAGCAATTGCTGGTCCAGCTATCGGAAGAGCAATATGTAAAGCTCTTGGTATAGATGAAAAAGGTCACTTAGGAAAATTATTAACATCCAGACTCGTAACTACTGCTATAGGAGCCACTTTAGGTAAATAAAATATATATTAAAAAAATATAACTTATGAAAGCAAAACGTATAAATGAAACTATCAATGATAAAGATAATAATAAATTACAAGAAGTTCATCTTTTTGATGAAGTAGGAAATGACTTAGAAGAAATGATTTTAAAATTAAGAAATTTAGCCGATCATACCGAAGATCCTAAATGGTATAAAGCTTTATCAATATTAATACAAGATTTATATTATTTAGAAGAAAAAATGGTAAAATATAATCAGAAACTAGGAACTATTATATAAATTGAAAATGAGGATAATCTTTTCCATAAATTTTAATAATAATGAATATAATAGGGGTTGATTTTTCTATTAATAAACCAGCTATATGTATATATGCAAAAGGAAATTATTATTTTTTTGCTTGGCCATGGGGTTTAAAGGAATCTCATAAAAAAATATTCCAAAAAAATGGAGTTAATATAATTGATCGTATAGATGATAAAAATAAAGGCAATAACATATCATCTAAAATGCGTTATGAAGTAAGTAACTCTTTATATTTAAGTAATTTAATTGTAAATACAATTAAAGAATATCTTAATTCTAAAACTTTTATATCCTTTGAAGGACAATCTTATGGTTCTAAAGGAGATGTTGTACTACAACTAGGTGGTTATAAATATTTACTAATGAGTAAATTAAATTCTTATATTTCCTTTGAAAAAATGTATACTTATTCACCTCAAACCCTAAAAATGATTGCAGGTTGTTCAAAAAAAGGAAAAACTAAACAAGATATGATTGAAGCTTTTATAGGTACAAATATAAAATCAAAATTTAGAGAAGCTTTAAAAAATAATAAAGAATTATTTTTAAATAAAAAAGGTATAAATTATATTCCTGTTGTTGATGATCTTATAGATTCTTATTGGGCCCTCGAGACTTTTCGAGAAAAAGAAGGTTTTAATTAATTTTAACAAGTATTAACACTCCACCTAGGTATATACTTTTTCAAGACTTTAGACTTAAGTTTTTTATGATACTTTATGAAAAAGTTTTTTGTTTTTTGTTAAATATTTGTTAAAAATTCGATATTTAATATTATTAAATATTTTAAAAAATAGATATTAAAAGTTAACTAAATTTTTAATAATATGAAAAAAGAACAAGCAAATGTTTATCTCTCAAAAATGAAAGATAAAATAGATATGGGTTTATATGATAAAGATTTATCTTTACCTTTTATGAGTCGAAAACTTTTTTATGCAAATATAAAAAGTATTGTTAATGAAAAATTAAGAACAAGAGGAACCCCACTTCTTTCATCTACTGAAATTGATACTATATTAAGTGATATGAAAGAAGCTGCGGTTTTAACAACTGCAATATTTTTGGAAGCCGGTATAATGGAAAAAACAGTTGATGGATATAAAGTTTCTGAAAAAATAAAAAGTAAATTAAAGTAAATAAATTTTTTTATTTATAGGAAAAGTATAAAAAATCCGGCTTGTACCGGATTTTTTATTAAATATATAAAATAAATAATTTAAATGTTAAACTTTAATATTTTAGAAATGATTAAAACTATATTTGATATTATTTTTAAAAAAGGGTTTAAAGATATTAATGGTGATGAAAAAGATGAGGAAGAAGAGGAGGAAAAAGATGATGAAAAGACAAATAAAGAAAATGAAAAATGGAAAAAATTAAAACCTATTAATTTATCAAAAATTAATTTTATTAATTATCCACAAGAACAATATTTTTCATCACCAAATGATATTTATCCAAAGAAGCAAATAGTACTTCATCATACTCTTTCAGGTCCTGGAACAAGAGGGGATATTGAATATTGGTTAAGTACAACAAAACGTATTGGTACTTGTGTAATTATAGAAAGAAATGGAAACGTCGATCAATTATTTAATTCTAGATATTGGGCCTGGCATATAGGTGCAGGAAATTCAATGTTAGAAAAACATTCAATAGGTATTGAATTAGATTCATGGGGCCAATTAAGAAAGTATAATAATAAATTTATGACAATTTATGGTAATACAGTAGATGTTCCTGTACAATATTATCCTGAAAAATTTAGAGATGAGGAGTATTTTGAAGCATATACAATAGAACAGTTAAAGTCATTAGGTGAATTATTATTATTTTGGAATAAAAGATATGATATACCTTTAGATTATAATGAAGATATGTGGGATGTATCAGACAGAGCATTAAATGGTACTCCAGGTATTTGGACTCATGTTTCATATAGACCGTATCCACAAGTTAGACCAAAATGGGATTGTCACCCAGATCCCAATCTTATTTCTTTATTAAAAACATTATCAACTTTATAAATTATGAGTAAATTAGCCTTTTTAAACGGAAAATATGTTATGTTGGGGGGGAAACTTGTTGTAGCTACACCGCCTATTCCTTCTGGGTTTAAAACTGAATGGGAAACAACTGAAGAAAATGAAGTTATAATTCTTCCTTTAGCTGATAATTATAATTCTTCCTTTGACTTTATGGTTGATTGGGGCGATGGAACTCAAGAAAGTTATACAACATATCAAGATGTTAGCCATGGTTATGTAGAAGCAAGCACTTATATAGTTGAGATAACAGGAACTTGTGAAGGTTGGTCTATGGGGTTGGATCATCCAAATAGACTAAATTTAAAGAAAGTAATACATTGGGGTGAAGATGAAGGTTTTAGTGTATTTAAATATCTATTTAGGGGTTTCATGAATTGTACAAATTTAGAAAGTATTGCTGATGGTCCTATTCAGGATTCAGGATTAATTAATTTTCGTGAAACATTTCGTAATTGTTCCGGATTAACTGGATCTATACCCGAGAATTTATTTGCTAATAATACTCAAGTTTCAATGAATGGATTTTATGGAACATTCTATAATTGTTCAGGATTAACTGGATCTATACCTGAGAATTTATTTACTAACAATACTCAAGTTTCAACGAATGGATTTTATCGAACATTTTATGGATGTTCAGGATTAACTGGATCTATACCTAAAGATTTATTTTCACAAAATATTGAAGTTACAACAGGAGGATTTAGAGAAACATTTCGTGGTTGTTTAGGATTATCTGGATCTATAGATGGTAGTTTATTTTGGAACAATACTCAAGTTTCATCAAGCGCATTTTATTTAACGTTTAATGGGTGTTCTGGATTAACCGGTTCTATACCTGAGAATTTATTTACTAACAATACTCAAGTTTCAACGAATGGATTTTATCGAACATTTTATGGATGTTCAGGATTAACTGGATCTATACCTGAGAATTTATTTGCTAATAATACTCAAGTTTCAAATAGTGGATTTAGAGAAACATTTCGTGGTTGTTTAGGATTATCTGGATCTATAGATGGTAGTTTATTTTGGAACAATACT
>PWLF01000023.1 GCA_003559475.1 Bacteroidales bacterium | reverse complement strand
TATGATTATATTATTATCTGTATCTATCCAAATTAAATTATTATTATTTATAATCCAATTATCGCGACCTCTTGCCATTTCACCTATAGATGTAAACCCTTCTTCTCCTATTGTGGCATATCTTACAAATCTATTATCTTCTGCCGCTCCAGTTGTGTATAAAAAAGCATAAACAGTATCTCCAATTCCCCATAAACAATCATATTCAGCGTTTGTGCTAGCATCTGTACCTAATCCGTCGACAAGATCGGTTTCCCAGCCTGAAGAAGTATAACGTGATATCTCATTTGCCCAAGTTGTTGTGATAAAAGTGTCAACTATTCTTCTTGTCATTGCCCAGCAAGTTGTTCCAGTGCTGGCGGGTCCTTTCATTTATCTTTGAAATTTTCTATAGCCAACTTGCCCTGAACTTGCACCGCCCTCAGAAGGCAATTCATCTGTTTCTGTCCAAGATTGTCCATCTGTATAATTTAAACTGCGAGAATTTCTAGTCCAAATTAAACTTTGAGAAGGATAAAACCCACTTCCTTCTAGATGTATGACAGTACTCCATCCACTCAATATTATTCACCTTCTTCTTCCTCAAACTGAAACCATATATCTCCATCTGTGCCTTTTCCATCATCTGGTTCTTCTTTTGATGTAAATATTCTAGGATTATATTTTTTTCTTGTTTCTACTAATTCTTCACCTTCTTTTTCTACCTGTGTAAGACTTACTGATTGTATTTTGTTATATAGATTGTTTATGGCAGGGATTATGCCGTTTCTACCTCCCCCGATTTCTGTGTAAATACCTGTAGGATTACCAATAAGAGAGTCAATCAAATTAAATATTCTTGCTCCCTGTTGTCGTTCAGATAAATTAAATTCATCTTCAAAAATTGAAATATCATCCCACGGTTCTATCAAATCTACTGTACCAACTTCACCTATAACATTTTGATATGCATTATTAACTGCATCAACTATACCACTTTCTACAGTTGACCTTATATATCTCCTTATCATACTTGTTACACCCATCAAAGATAAAAATATTCTACCTTCAAGTTGTTCATAAATATTATATATCTCAAAGTTATTTGTATTAGAAACAACTGTATCAGACATTATATTTTCTATAGCTGTAATTGCACCATTTAAAGTTTTTCTTGTTTCCCCTTCAATTTCTGTTGTAGCTGTTATATTCAATAATTCCGGGTTAATATCTCTTATATCTCCCCCGAATATTCGTTTATTTATATAGTCCATAAATACTTCTATATATCTTTCAACGTTTATTCGGTCCCATATTACAACTGATTGTTCGCGTGGTTTATTTATTTCTCTCATAATATCTCTTTGTATAGTACCTAAATGCAATTTAGAAGGCTTATCTTTTTCTACTAGTGAATATTCATATTTTTTCACTATTAAATTCTTTTCTATTCCTAAATCATTATCTTTAACTTGTATTTCTTGAGCAACATCAAATTCCCAATCGCTGTAATCTTCTCCTTCTGGAGTATTTATTATGTTTTTTAATTCTGATACTTCTATTACATATCGAGGTAAAGGATTGTTATAAAAATCAAGGTATTCGTTAGCAAGAGAATCTAGGTTTGCAGTTAATGGAGTTCCTTTTCCTACTTCTCCAAAATCTACAAAAGCCTCTTTGTATCCACTTCCGTATGATTTATAAACTACATCTCCTGTATCGTCCTCATCAAAAAAATCAAATAATGTAGCTTTGGCAATAAGTTTTGTTATTCTGTCCTCTTCATTTATTTCCCTTTTTATGCTTAAATTATTAAGTGCGTATTCACAAGAAAAAGATGTAGGAATTTTATAATTATCTGGATGTACTATTATTTGACGATTATTAAATTCTGCTCTACAATAAAAATATTTTAATATTTTATTCAATCCATCCAGAATACTACCTCTACCAATAAATATGGATTTTTCTGTTGTTGTGTCGAGAGGATAACTAATATTGCCTCCCGAAATAACAGTAAAAACATCCTCATCATCAAAATCTAATAATTTTTCTATATGTTCTATTACATTTCCGGTGAAATGGTATTCGTCTCTCCATCCGGGACCTGGTATTTCTGATATTTTACCCGGAGCAACTAGTTTTTCTTCTAATTCAAAAGCTACATGTACGGCTTCAAAATCCACAAAAACTTTGTTTTCTTCTTTAATTTGCTCAGGTTTATTTATGTTAAACAACTGACCATCTATATTTAGGGTGTCGCCTCTTACAATTGTTGGTGCTGTTTCTTTAATTAACCTTAAATTTACAGACCAGTTACCAGAATATTCTTTTTCTACATCAGCATAAACTATATTGTTTAAAGAAGAAAAAAGATGTACTGTCATATTTACACCTCATAACATTCAAAAACTATAGTCCCTGTCGCAAGTGTTCTTGCAGGGCTTTCTACCATTTGTACTCCATCATACACTTGCCCTTGATATTTATTTGCACTATCATCACTAAAATATAATTCTTTTGATTCATCATAATCTAAAAAAGTTAAAAGCTGGTTTATTTTTTCTATTAATGTTTTTTCCTCTTCTCCAGGTTCCCTGGCTGCTTCTATAGCAACGTCTACCATTATTTCAAATGTTTCTTTTTTGTTATCTCCAAAATCCCAAGGATAGTCTCTTCCCGGAACATCAACTAAACTCTTTTTTTTTGGCATTAGAGCTGGCCTTGTTACTCCTGTTATTTTAATATCATCCACTTCTGTTCTTATATTTTTTGAATTGAAAAATAAATTCATTTATACACCAACTCCTCTTGCCTGCTTGACCTGTAAATGTCTAATTTTATCTGCTATTTTATCTATATCACTTTCTTTTCTTATTGTTAAATTGTCTATTTTTAATAATGGTCCCTGCTGGACTGTATTTTTATTATCTAATGGTCTAACAGTTGCACCACGTGGCAAATTAACTATTTCTGGCCCGATTTCCCCTACCAGTGCAGATCCACCTGATAGTATGTGGCCACCTAGTGCCAATTTTGGTATTTTGGGTATATTAATACCAAACTTTTTCCCTCCCAGACCCGGCACCCAATCAGGTATATCAATACTAAATTTATTTAATCCCTTCAAGAGTAAATTGTATCCTGAAATTATAGCATTAATTATTTTTTTTATCCCTCTCCAAGCTGTTTGAAATATTTCGACTATCATACGTCCAAAACCTTTAAAAAATTCCAGAATATTATCTCCCCATTTTCTCCAGACTATGAAGGCCGCAACTATCAAACCTATCGCTATTATTACAGGGCCACTTAGCACTCCTGCAATTGCCCCCAAAATAGGCATCAAAGTTGAAAAAACAGTTATAAGTTTTGCAACTACGATTAAAACAGGACCCAAAGCTGCTGCTATTCCTATCCCTGCAAGTATCATTTTTTGTGTACGTGGCTCTAAACTGGTGAATCTTTCTATTAATCCAGTTATTGTGTCAGCGAAACCACGTATTAATGGTATTACATTTTCTTTGATAACCGGCATTAATACATCTGTAAGGACAGGCATAAATTCTACAGCTATACTCCTGAAAAGTCCACCAAATTCTGATTTGAGTTCATCTAATCCCATTCGAAATTCATTAGCCTGGTGGAGAGCATCTTCTCCCATTATTTCGCCTGTTTTTCTTGCCTGGTCTGTTACTGCTTTCATTTCTTCTTCTGTCATATTAAGAATCGGAGCTAATTCTTCGTATCCATTTCTTAATAATTGCGTCCCGACCAATGCTCTTTCCCCTTCATTTTCTATGCCTCTAAGCCCGTGCATAATCATTTCCATTCTTTCATCTGGGCTAGCTTCCTCTAATTCTTCAAAAGTTAATCCCAATTCTTCCAAACCTTGCCTTAAAGTTGCAGAACCTTCAGTACCTCTTGTCATTTGTCGCATTAATGTTTGAGATGCAGTGGTGAAAGCATCTGTTGATACACCTGCTCTATCAGCAACATGTTGATAATCTTGTATCATATCTGTACTGTGTCCTGTTGCTGAGGCCATATCTAGTATACTGTCAGCATAATCACCTGTTTTTTTTGCTAATCCGAGCATTGCACCACCAGCAAGAGCGATTGGCCCGGTTACCCATTTTGTCATACCTTTGCCTACATTACCTATACTTTTTCCTACGCTGGCCATTCTTTTTTGGACATTTCCCATATTCTTCTGAAAATCTGATGTATCTGCTCCAATTCGTACAAATAATTTTGATAATGTTCCAGCTGGCATATCAACTCCTCCTGTCCTTGCCTTGCAGTGCTTCGTTCAGCATCTCTACAATAGTTAATTGTTCTTGCCATGTTTGAACTTTTTTTTCTTTCGGCATAAAATCATCTGGTGTGAATGGTTTTTTTCTCTTTTTTGTATCACGATTACAATTAGCAATAACAGCACATACTGTTGCTGTCCGATAATCTTCTTGCTTTTTTTCTGCTTTATTTATCTTGTTTTTTCTTTTCATTAATTCGGATATTTCTCTGGGATTAAGTTTCCAAAACTCTTTTTCACTTAATCCTAAATCAATTCGCCCGACTGACCAGACTTCTAACCAGTCGAGCGGTTCTTGTTTTTTCCAGTGTCTTCACCTTCGGGCATTACATTGTCGTATGCTTCCATTATTTTATTGCTAATTTTTTGCATGTTCCCTGGAGTAATTAATTTTCCTACATTTTCCAAAGTTAAGCCTTCATCTTCTTCATGTAATCCAGCCCATAATAAAGCCCTTATTTCTTTTAGACTAAATGTATCTCCTTCTTTAATATTCATTAATTCTTTTCCTGTAACTTCTTCAAAATTAATCATTGCGTTTAAGTTCAAGTCATACTCATATTTCTTTCCCTCTATTTCAAATATTGTGTTTTTTGTTACTTTACCCATATTTTACCTCCTATGTTAATATCGGTTTTCCACTTGGTTTTATTGTTACGGTAGCTTCAAGTTTGTTGTCGTGTGGTGCAGACGAATCAAACCCTACTACGAATCCAGAAAAACTCCAGGTTGTGGTATCTGTATCAGGATAAACTATTTTAAAATTACGCAATACTCGATTAGTCATATCGCTAATTAGCCCTTTATGGCCGGCGTTTCCGGGTAGAAAACTTAATTCAAGGCTAACTTCACCTGAGCGTAATATTGTTGCCATTACTTCTTCCCATCCATCAACGCTGTCATGGTCGGTTGTATCTCCTGTATCGAGGCTCAAGCTGGGTCCACCTATGTTAGTTACCTTTGCAATTTTTGTGAATGTTTCAGTTTCTTCTCCATCTCCCACTTGTAATTGTGTTCCTAATGCAAATTGGGCTTGCTCTGGTTGTGCTGACATTAATATCTCTGCTTCAGTCCAGTATGCTGCGTCCAATTCGGTTGTTTGTCCAACTATTGTACAGACATCTACATCTGTATCTGTAGCAATTAATGTTGCTAATGTAAGATTAGTGTAATCACCTGTTAAGCTAACAGTAATTGTACCCTCAGAAAAAACTACAGCTTCTGCTGCTTCTTCAATTACTACTTTATTTAATGTTTCAGTTGTTTCAATACTTATGACTGTATTAACTCCTGCGACCATCCAACTTCCAAAATATTTTGCCACTTAAATCACTCCCTCGTAATATTGTATTTTATATTCTACTTCTTGCCTGTAATATTCATCACCAAATTCATCAAATTCACCTGTAATAAATGCCCCCTGTACATGTGTTCCCTCCATATCACCCCTAAAATCTTCTAATATCCTTTGCAATTCTTGCTTAATTAATAAAGCATCTGAGTTCTTTTTTGCATAACTATCAAATTGATATTGAATTTGTATGGTTTTTAAAGGCCCGTCGTGAGCATAATCTCTAGTTCCTGCAATTTTAGTAAATACTAAAAATTTGTCTTTTTCCCCCTGCGGTGCTTTTCCTGCTGAAATACTATCAGCTGTAGTAATATTTTTTGATAAATATTTATATAAACTTGCATCAAAACTCATTACTTCACCGCCTTATCCACCATTTTTTTTAAATCTCCATGCAATCTGTTTGCTACACTCTTACCTTTAGTCATTAAAGCCGGCCTGAAAAACGGTCGAGCAGGAACACTTCCTACATATTTGCCTGTCTTTTTTTGATACCTTGGTCCTGTCCCAAATTCTATCCAGTGAGCATGTGGGGCTATTTTCCTATCAACTGCTGCTATTGCAGGTGCAGGCTGACCGGCACGTCTTTTTAATAATTTCTTAATTAGTGACCTTTTTAGGTTTCCAGTTGGCCCTTTTGGAGCGTTTCTTTCTGCTTCGGCTCTAATTATTTCAGCTGCATCTAAAGATGATTTTTCCACTTCATCTGATACAAAAGCATTAGCTAACTTTTCTAAGTCTTTATTTAATTCATCTAATCCATCCATCTTGAAAGAAAATTTACTCACTCAACCACCTCCCGAAAAAATACATACAATCTTGACTTCATCTGGTCAGGGTCATAAAAAGAATCTATATCAAGTATTCTCTCAATAAATACGTTCCAGTAATCTTTCCAGTTATCTCCTGAACCCGGCTCTGTTGTGCTTGATGATGTGTGTCCTTCTTTACAGATATATTTTTTATTATTATTTGTGATAATTTCATCTCTGCTATACTCAGTATCATCTTCCCACTCTTTACCTTCTTGCGAAACAACTCCTATTTGATGTTTCGCTGATAGATCAGTTCTGTATCGTATCTCTACCATTCCATCTACTTCGGATTTGAACTTATCTGACTGGAACATTTCCTGCCCTCGATTAGGGTTAATTTTGCCCCAACAAAAAAAGTCCTCCACATAATCAGTGTAAGGACTTCCTGTAGAATCTTTTTTTTGTACTGCCTTCTTAAATTTCAATCTAGTTCTTAAATTACCTGGATTTCTCAAGTCCATTAGACAGGCACCACCCTGTCACTACCCAATAGAGCCTGAATAGTTATTTCAACTTCTGTCGATATCGTTCCTACGACAACAGGTGTTCTGTTTTCGTACCAGTGTGATACTAATAATTTACATGCGTTCTTAACTCTTTGCGGCACATTTTCTATATTATCAAATCCAGCGACAAAAGTAACTTGCAAAATATTAGATTCAGCAAAAGTAATGTCAGGATACTCATAATTTTCAGCTAATCTAATCACTCCAAACTCTCCGGTTGTATCTGCAATATAATTCTCACTATTCCATGTGTTTAAATCTCCATCTTTATCTTGAAATTGGATACTAGTTATAGACTGTATAGGTGGACGCGGAATTTCTAACGGGAATTCAACGGTATCAGTAATTAATTTAAAATTAGAAGTGTAATAAACTCTGTTTTGATAATTCTCGCAGTATTCTCTAGCTGCTATAATATACGATTCAATTAACTCTTTTTCTGTGTCTAAATCTACCCGTAATTGTGCTTTTGCTTGTGAATAAGTGATCGGTTCTTTTTCGGGATTGCTTAATCTAATTATTTGCATTTAATCACCTCATTCCGGAATTTCATATATTTTTCTGTCTTTAAATTCCTCTTTTTTTCCTTTATTCCACACTGATACTGGCGAAAGATAACCGACAACTCTTGAATATACTTGGCATTTTGTTTTAGCCATTATTACCTCCTTAGATGATTACAGCTATTAGAAAAAAAACTAAACTTAATATTATTGTCTGTTTTCTGCTTCTTGATGTCTGCCCTTTGAGCTTGTGAAAGAAAAATAAATGGTTACCTGTTTTATATCTATTTTTATTTATTATACTTAATAGACCATCTATTATATCTGGTATTACTGCTCCTGTGAAAGACATAATTAACACAGTATTCCCTTTTATTACATATATCATTATCACTATAATCAAAGACTCAATAGCAACTATAAATTTATCTGGCTTAAATAAATTAAATTGATATTGCTGTTGTGGAAGCGAATCTAAAACAGCATGTGATATAAACCCAATTACAAATCCAATAATAGGGATATTTACAAACGAAGCTAATATAGTCGCTATTGTTATATGTTTTGATATAGTCATATTTACCTCCACAATATCTTACTATTGTTTTACTCATATAATGGATGATTAGTTATTGGTGATTGTTGGGGTGTGATATTACCATTATATTTCATAATTACTGATTTGTAACCAACTAAATTTACTATAAAATTATTTAAAAAAGGCCCTTGAACACCCATG
>PWLF01000088.1 GCA_003559475.1 Bacteroidales bacterium | reverse complement strand
GAATTAATAGCATCAACTGCAACTGTCAATCCTGCTTTTGAAATAGCTGCAGTATCAACTAGAGATAAAGACAAAATTTTCTCAATATGGTTAATTGTAAAGTTTTCATCTTTATAATATTCGCCAATTTTATCAATAGTTTCAAATCTTTTTTTATCATCAGAGAATTTTAAAACTTTTTTTCCGTCAGAATCAGATAAGAATTCTCCATTTTCATTAAGTAGCTTAAGGGCATTCCAGTTTTTTGGGTTATGGCTGGCGGTAATAATGATGCCTCCTTGAGCTTTATAGTCTTTGACAGCTATGCCTGTTGATGGTGTTGAGCATAAACCCCCGTCAATAACATCTATGCCTGTTGATTGTAGTGTTGCCGTGATTATCTTATTTACCATATCTCCGGAAATCCTTGCGTCGCGTCCAATTACAACCTTAATCCTGCTTGTTTTATGCTTTTCTTTCAAAAAGCAACTATATCCATAAGATATATTCATTATATCAATTGGAGTTAGACCTTCTCCGGGGTTCCCTCCAATTGTTCCTCTTATTCCGCTAATAGATTTTATTAATGTCATATTTTTTTAGTTTTGATGGCAAAATTAAGAAAGTTTTAGAATACTAAATAGCTTAAAAGTTTATATATGAAAAAAAACCAAAGTAAATTAGACTTTGCTTAGTCATAAATTACTTTGGCTTTTAGGTGTTTAGAATGAGTTTTGAGTTTTTCAACCTAGTTTTTATAAAAAAGCGTCTATTTGAACTTTCAAAAAATCCTTTTTTATAATTAAGAACAACATTTATTTGTTAACTAAAAACAAATCAAGTTGAGTTATTATTCATTTTGGTTGGAAAAACTTTCTTTTCTTGGCCTCGCCTCAGAAACGTTAATGCTTCTTCCTTCAATTTCTTTGCCGTTCAGGCTTTCAATAGCTGAATTTGCTTCTGTATCATTACTCATTTCAACAAAACCAAATCCTTTACTTCTGCCGGATTCACGGTCTGAGATAATTTTAGCTGATGAAACTTCACCAAAATCTTCAAAAATTTCACGAAGACCATCTTCTTTAATACTGTAACTAAGGTTACCTACATAAATGTTCATTTTTAAAAAACAGTTTAATAATACAAATTATTTAATTTAACGAAACACAAAGTTAATAAAAAATAAAATTAAAATGATTTATTATTAAAAAAAATGTTTTGATGTTATATTTTTTAAAAAGTTATATAATATAATAAAAATGAATGGTTAGTTTTTTAATCAGACATTAAACTTGTGATAATCATCAAGGTCGGCTTTTTTTTCTTTTACAATATTTTTTATTTTGCTTGACAGGATATAAAAAACCATTAGCTTTTTAGTTTTTAATTCATTTATGGCTTTTTGGTCTTCTTTTGTTGCATCAACCATTAAAGACAGGATTTTATATTCATTTCTTACTAGCCATTCATAAGCATTTTCATCATCATAAAGGGCGCTGGAAAATGCCGCCAGATGATAATATTTGTGCTTTATTAACCAGTTATGAGCTCTTTTGCTTGTTAAAATAGCAGATGCCGTTGCCGCTAATTCAGGATATCCATTATTTAAAAGCCATTCTGATATCTTTGTGTTTCTGTTTACTGCTTCTCCAAATGCTACGATTATTTTTACAGGATAATTTAACATAAAAGCTATAAAACTTAATTTGTTATCGAATTAAATACATTTTTCCCAGCCCTTGATGAAAATAATTATCGGCTGATGTTGATCTGTGTTTTATATCTTCACCTTCAATTTTGCTTACTACTCTATACAGATATACACCATTAGCCAGTCGTTGTCCGTACCGGTCTGTTCCATCCCAAGCATAATCAGTTATGTTGTTATAACCGGGTCGTACTTCTCCTTTTTGCAGAAGATCAATTTCTTTAACTACTCTACCTGTTATAGTCATTATTTGTATCTTAAAATAGGTTGGGATTTCTGATCCCGTTAGTGTATAAACAAATTGAGTTGAAGTTGAAAAAGGGTTTGGATAGTTGAAAATATTAGTTATAGTTGATTCGTTTACTACTTCAAAGTCTATTGAATAGTCTTCTTTGCCGGATTCATTTCTTGAAACATCCATAGCTTGAACTATAAGTCTGTATGTTCCGTCTTCCAACAATTCAGGATTAAATTGTACCATGCATTGGTTGTTTGAGTCAGTAGCAGGCGTAAATCTCATATTTTCCTGCCCGTTCTCTATGAAATATATTTGTTGAGGTTCAGTTTGTCCCGGCTTTTTTAAGAAAACGTTTACATAAGTTGTATCATCCAAAAGTAAAAAAGGGTTTTCATCTCTCACTGATATTTGTATATAAGGATTTGGGGAGACTAAATCTCCGTCAAGAATATGTTTGCCATCAAATGTTACTTCTAACATTGGGTTTGTTTTATCTTTGCCAACGTAAAAGCTGAGGTTTGCAACATTGTTAAAGTGATATTGTTCCGGCTGGTCATTATCAGGGTTAACTTCCATCCAAAATGTGTTAATTCCGGCTAATCCTCGTGTATCTACTTTTACTGTATCAATAATTATATCTCCTGCTGGGTGTGGTGCCTGGCGTGGGTAATCAATATAATGTTTTTTCCTGTTTTTATCTACAACCCAGTAGTGAACCAAAAGGCTATCCATATCAAAATCACTAATATTGTGTATTGCTGTTGAAAAGAGCAGTTTTTCTCCCTCCATGAGTGTATCTGATTCAAAAACAAAATGTTTTGATGGGTCAATAGCTGTTTCAGGTATTTCTTCATATAAAACCTGCCATTTTCGCATTTGAGCAGCTGTGTGTAGCGAGTCATCGCGCATAAAAACGATTAAATGCATATAAGGATACTGCTCGGCGTCAATATGTTGGTCAAGATTATAAATAGAAGTAGAATCCGGAGGAATATTATTCAGTAAAGTATCGGTTTGTCCGTTTCTGTCAACTCCAAGTACGCTTAGTCTAACGGAATCGGTATCAAAACCATCATAGCTTTCTTGTCTCCAATGAAGTGAATTCCATTCTTTAGCCGGTCCTATAATCTCAGACTTTATATAACCTTCATTCCACTTTGTGCTTATACTGTCATTTAATTGAATAATTGAAGAAATACTACCTCCGATTACTTCATTGGCTGTTCCCGGCGGTGAACCTTTAGTGCCAAATATCATATATGGTCTGTTATTTTGTAAACTTCTAATATTTGTACTACCCAATGATTCAAACGCTTCATACAAGCCTTCGGAATATGACTCTGCATTATGATTGCGATGGCTTACACCTAAAACATGATATCCTTCAGGAACAACATTAACTAGAAAATTTTCTACTTTATTTCTCCAGTCTTCGGAACTTGTAAAGAAATCAAATGTGCCATGAGGTCTGTTTTGTCTGCAATTTACATTTTCGTATTCTCCGATGTTATCTCCTTGATTTAAGGATTCCCAGTTCATTCCTGAAATTGTATCAAAAACAGCAAAATACATACCATGACCATTAGCTAAACAAGAAAAATGCTCTATTATTGATCCATCTCTCAAAATTTTTTGCTCTCCCCAGTCAATATATGGATGATAACCCGTTTGACCGTATATTGAAACAACAGTGTTTACAAATTGCCAGTTTCGCCCTTCTGCGTTATATTTTACATATTGGTAAGTGTTTTCGCCAAACTGGTCAAAATGCGCCTGACTCCAGCCACGCCGGTTTTCTATATATTGAAAGCTGCTTTCTCTCCATGAGTGAGAATTATTGTATTCGTACGCAGGGCTTACTCTCCAAAAGTAAACTGTGCTGTCTTGGAGGATAGTTTGTGGTGTCCACTGAACAACACCTCCACTATGATATAAACTGTCACTCTCTATAGGATTAGCAAAAGACCCTGTTGTATCCATTTCAAAAACATATAACATCTCTGCAGCAAAAGGGTTTCCTGTTGATGCTTTTAATGTAATTCGGGACTCCGGCACAACAGCATATTTGTATGGGTAGAATGGGTATATATCCGTGGATCGTATCATTAAACTCGCTGATGCTGAATTGTTTAAAACTGTTAATTCTTCAATATCATTATAAACATCCAACATAACATTGAAGCGATTTAATCCTGCACCTCTTTCTCTGTCAACTTCAAAGCTGAAAGATATTGTATCTTTGTAAAAAGGAGCTCTTACTCTTTTCATTTTAATATCGGTATCTCCCTCCGGGAAAATTCTGGTCAATTCAACAAACATAGAATCATTGACAGCCTTTCCTATGTTAGTTGCTACAATATTAACTTTAAAGCTTTCCATCTCTGTCGAGACTTCTTCAGGAGTAAAATAAATATCTTCGGCTGTGATTTTATAATCAGGTTTTTTTTGATAATTTATTTTAAGTGCAGGGTCTCCGTGAAGAGCTTTTAACAAGCAAGCATTTTTTATATATGGGTTTGTTGACTGAATAGCTCGGATAGCTTCTCTAATACTTACTCCTATCGGCTCGGCATAGTGTCTTGAAGCAATATTTCTAAAAAGCTCGTTTGAGTATCTGTGCTGTTCTTTTGCCCCTGCTGCTGTAGTAGATGCTAAATATCCAATAGTGCCTTTATTTTCAATAAGAACAAACTCTTCTGAAGATGATCTGCCATGTCTGTCAAATAAATCTCCTGCAAAACAAGAGTTTGCAAACAGAAAAGGATATTTCCCATAGTTGTTGTATGAAGCAGGGTTGTCAATGCTTATGTCAAAACCAATGCCTCCTGCATGACCAAAAAAAGTCATTATGCTCACACCGTTATTTATAATGTCTCTTAATGAATCAGATCGATTGATTTCTATCGGGTCGGTTGTGCTTTTCAAAAATGTGCGAACGTAAGCACCCATTAAAGTATCTTCTAATATATTTTTATAGTGGTTGAGATAACCCGCAAGTGTTTGCTGTTCCCTTTTATTGCTTCCTCCACCAAAGTGTAGTACATTTTTCATCCACTTCTCAGGGTTTTGTTGTGCTGTCTCATACTGTATCATTTTATCAAGATAGAGCGATACTTCTGCAGGCTCTCTTGCATTAAGCCTGCCTGTTGGTATTGCAGGAACAAAAAGCTCATCGGTTATACCTGCAGTAATCAATACATCTGATGGAGGGTCACCAAATGAAGGTACTCTGGTGTTATTGAATCTTGTGGCATTTCTCCTATAATCACCGGCTTTGTATGCTTTTCCAATCAAAAATAATTTCCTTGGCGACTCGTCGTATTCTTCAATTAAATGTCTTGAAAAATTTCTCAAAGCCAAAGGATGTTTTCTAATACCATATGAAAATTGATGATATAACTCTTCCTCATCTACTAAAAGAACTTTATAGCCTGTAGAATTCCTGTAATCTTTATAATTGCTTGCCTCATTCATCAGTGACTGATGAGTTATAATTAAATAATCCGAATTAAAATTGCCGGGAGCCAGAAAATTATTAAAACGTCCGGGTGTAGCAGACGTATGATTTACAGGGGTTATTCTATCTATGTTTTTTATCAGACTTTCTGACGTTATAAAACACTCTCTTTTATTATTGGGATTTGGTAATAGAGCTTTAAATGAGCCGTTTTCACTTTTCACTTTTACTTTATTGTTTGACGTAATATCCCAAATCCATAAAGGGTCGTCGTTGCTTACATTAAAATCGGAAATATTTAAAAATGTTTTATCATTCTGTGAAGGAGGGATAAGCATTAGTTTTTTGTCATACTCTCCTAGCTTATATTCATGTGGGTATTTGACTGAGATATAAGATATTGTATTTCTGCTCGTAACCCCAAGGTCATTTATTGATCTAAAAATAAAACTTGTGCTGCTAAGCCCTAATGAAGAAGCAGGTAAAGATTCGTTTATGCGTATAAGCTGATATCCTTTATATAATGTGTCAATTTCAGTATCTGCAAATTCAATTCTTATATGGTGATTAGGGTTTGCAAATCTGTAATCAGATGCTCCAATCACTGCAAATTCTATTTCTGCATTCGGTCCGTTTGTATAAATATTTGAAGTTGATATGTTTTTTACCCGCGAGCTTCCTGCATTAAAAGCTACGTCAAACCATCCTTGAGTTGATGTGTATTCGGGGTCTGTAACGCCGTAGTTGTTAGTTTTTCCTGCAAAATATCTGCTTGTATAATCTTCACGTGAAGTATGCCAAAAATACTCGGAAGGGGTATAGCCCGAAAAATTTGTGTCAGTTTCTATATTAAATCTTTTATTGTTTAAAAGGTTATTCCATGTAAGATAATATACTGCGGTATCTGTAAAAAGGCTATAGTTGTCGTTAGGATGGTCCTCTATGTCACTATATAAATATTGATCAAACCATCCGTCATTACCTTTGCCATAGAACTCAATATAATCACCGGGTTGAAAAAGTCCGGTGTTCTCATTTTTAACATAAATGGGTTGTTCTTTACCTTTTGCAAAAATCTGAAAGCTCCTGGGGTCAAATGTCCCTATTGGTATACCTGCAGATTGTAATGTGTAAAAATCAACTCTATATATTCCTTCTTCATGAACGGGAATTTTGTAATACCTCTGCCCGTAATTTATCCATTCATTCCCGATGGGCTTGGAATAAGCATTAAAAGATGATATTGCCATGCAAAATAATGCCGGCAAAAGTATATTTAGTTTATATGTCATCTTTAAATGCTTCATTTCTAACTTCCTTCTCTTGGATTTAGATTAAATCTAACTGAAAAAATATTTGAATAAAGAGCAATAGATGTATTTCCAATATTGGTCATAGCATAATCAATAGCTAAGTTATCACGAATAACAACTCCAACTCCTATGTTTGGCTGGAAACTGCGTATTCTTTCGCCACTAGTATTATAGTATTGTTGGATATTGCCAACGCCACTACGAAAAAAGACTAAGTCTTTATAGTTAAGTTCTAATCCTAAATTAGGTTCTGCACTAATATTATCTCCTTTTAGTAAAACATTTCTCCTCCCGTCTGTTGTCATTATCATATCAAGAGATAATAGTGCTGAAAAATTTTCGTGCAGGTTGAAGTTTTTTGCCGTTCCAAAAACAAATCTAGGTAAAGTTATTTCTGTAGAATTACTTGGAATTTCATTACCTGTTTTTATAAAAGCGTCTTTCATCCTGTCATCTAGGCTGTAACTCCATGCATTAAATGTTGTAGTAATATCTTTGCCTGAAAATCCAAAAAGCCAGTCGTTATATGAGTATTGAGCTCCAACATCAATTCCAAAACCCCAGGCACTTGCAAAACTACCTGCAGTACGACGTATAATTTTTGCGTTAACTCCGACTTTCAAATCATCATATTGAGGTAAAAGTTTTGCATAAGAAATTATAAAACCGTTATCAGCAGCAGAAAAAGAACGTATTCTGTCATAATTAATGCTTCCATCACTTTCAATAAGCTCTGAAGTATCGGGAATATCATCAACTCCAAAACGTAAATATGATATGGCAAAACTACTGTTTTCAGCAGTATTAAAAGCTATAGCACCATAATCATAGCTTGCCAAACCTGAAAAATACTGACTGTGCATTAACGAAACTTGTATATCGGACTCAATGTTTATAAGCCCCGCAGGATTCCAATACCCCGAAGTAACATCATTGGTTATTGACACAAAACCACTTGACATGCCAAGTGCACGCCCCCCAACTCCTATATACATAAATTCATTACTGTGTATAGGAGTATTAGTATGTGTTTTTTCTGAAATAAAAAACAATGATAGAAATATTGTCGCTATTTTTATAAGCTTTTGCATTAGACGCAAACAAAATTTGTTTATTAATCCGTTAATTGTTTCTTTTAAGAACGGATTATATATAAAAACAATTATGTTTTTAACAAGTAAAGATACAAAAATGTTTACATTCTATAAGTATGATAGAGAAAAAACTTACTTAATCAACAAGGTATCGGTCAAACCAGTTATAAAGCTCCTCATACCAGTAGATTGAATTTTGAGGGGTTAATATCCAGTGATTTTCATCTGGATAATAAACTAACCTTGCATCTAATCCTCTGTTTTTATAGATGTTATAAACCAAAAATGCATGTGCAACAGGCACTCTGTAATCTAATTCTCCATGAATTACCAGCATAGGAGATTTAAAATTTTCTGCATAATAAGCAGGGCTTGTTGAAAACATTTTATCTTTATTTTCCCATGGAGAACCTCCATATTGATATTCTCTGTTAG
>PWLF01000246.1 GCA_003559475.1 Bacteroidales bacterium | reverse complement strand
GCAGCGAGTTCTTGCCAAGAGTTATCTTCATCATTAAAAAACTCTTCCATCCCGGCATAAACGTAGGATATCACTTGTGGCAAATGAGACACCAACGCAACTGCTATATCGTGATCTTCCGGAGATAAAAAAGTCTCCTCCATCCCTAAATCATAAAAAACTTTACTCGCAATTTTCAAAGTTTCTTTTGAAGACAGTTCCTCTTCGCATATAACAACTTTTTTATTCCAAAATAAGTCAGGTTGCGATTTTGAAGGTCCTGAACATTCACTACCTGCCATTGGATGAGATGCGACAAAAAGATGACGCTTTGGATGATTCCTTACTGCTTTACAAATATCTCCTTTGGAAGAACCTGCATCAATGACGATCTGAGATTCAGAGATAACATCAAGTATCTTATTTAAAAAACTAATGATGCTATCAACGGGAACTGTTAGCATTATAATATCAGAAACTGAAATAGCTTCATTAATTTCATCTGATATATAATCAACAGCTTTAATACGCTTTGCATGATAAAGATTATCAAGAGATTTATCATATCCTGTAACGACATATCCTTTTTTCTTTAATGCCTTACCAATTGAACAACCCATTAAACCTGTTCCTATAATTGTTACTGATTTCATAATTAATACTGTTTATTTTTTTACAAAAAAAAAGGCTCCTTTTACCGGGAGCCTTTTTGCTTATTATATTACTTGTGTTTGTTTTTAAAAATTTATTACAATAATATCAGCTCCCAAATAAATCAGGTAGTAGAAATAAAAGTAACCGTAATATTTAGTACTGATATTATTCATAATAATTTTATATAAAAAAAGCCCCTTTTTGAGGGGCTTAGTATTTTTTTAAATTTATAAGTTTTTATTCATACTATATCCATGCCCCTTTATTGCTAAAGAAGTATAAGTAAATGCTATAATATGAATTAAATTTTGTCATATACTTTATTTTTGAGGGTGCAAATATAATGCTTTTTTTAATAAGCAAGTTTTTTTGGTGAATTTTGGTAAAATTTTATTTTGATGTGTTGAGTTATATTGCTTATATTTTTAAATTTAATTAAGTCTTTTCAGATTTAACAAAAAAAACTATTAAAAAATTTTAAAATAAATGATTTTGGTAATGTTTTTAATAGTGTTACCTTCGTATTTTAAATCACTATTGTCCGGTTAAAATCTCGTAATTTTAACCGGACAATAGTGAATAAAAAACACTTTTTATCTAAAACTATATGGAGTAATTTAAAAATCACTCCATATTTTTTAAAAAATATAGTTTAACAAATACCGTATATTTGCAAAATAAAAAAACATGCGATGAATACCGTATTTCTATTACTGGGTGGCAATATTGGAGATATTCCAAACACTTTTGCTAAAACATTAAAGATTATCGAAGTAAAAATCGGTAAAATTATAAACTCATCCTCATTATATTATAGTGAGCCATGGGGGTTAGAATCTGAAAACTACTTTTACAACAGAGTTATAAAAGTAAAAACAGACCTCTCTCCCGAAAACTTGTTGTCTGAAATACTAAAGATTGAAAAACAAATGGGGAGAAAAAGAAAAAAAGGGATTATAGAATCCAGAAACATAGATATTGATATACTATTATATGAAGATTTGATAATAAACAAAAAAAATCTAATTCTTCCTCATCCAAGGATGCACTTACGGAAGTTTTGTTTAACTCCTTTAGCAGAAATAGCCCCTGAGCAAACACATCCGGTATTTAACGAAAGTATAAAACAGCTTTTAACTAACTGCATTGATGACAAGGAAGTTTTTATCGCTAAAAGCTTTAATAATCAAGGATATTAGTTTATTTACAAAGATTAGTTTCAAAAATATTTAATAAATCATTTTTTGTTGGTATATTTGCACCCTTTTAAGGGTTTTTATTAAGTTAAATTAGTTATTTATATAATTGCAATAATAAAATAAACAAATATAATTAATGGATAGTTTGATCAAAAAGTTAAAGGAAGAGATTATTGATCAATTGAATCTTGAAGGGATGACACCTGAAGATATTAATGAAAAAGAGCCTTTATTTGGAGAAGGTTTAGGTTTGGATTCAATAGATGCACTTGAATTAACTCTTTTATTGGAAAGAGGTTACGGTATTAAACTAGAAAATCCTCAAGAAGGTAAAAAGATTTTTGCTTCAGTTGAAACAATGGCAAAATATATTGAGGAAAACAGAAAGTAAACCGGAAAATTTATCGCCAAATGGAAAACCGTGTATTTGTTACAGGGATGGGCATTATTTCAGCCATTGGTAACAATTTAGAAGAAAATTTTGATTCGCTTATTAACAAACAGCATGGAATAAGCAAATTAGATATTTTAAAAACTGTTCATCAGGATGAATTGTTATGTGGAGAAATTAAGCTTACTAATAATGATTTATTAAAAAGACTTGATTTACCCGAAAGCAATACTTATGCCCGCACAACATTACTTTCAATTATAGCAGCAAAAGAAGCTTTTAATGATGCCGGATTAAAATCAAAAGACAGTGCGAGAACAGGTGTTATCGTTGGCACTACTGTTGGAGGAATGGATAAAAGTGAAAGATTTTACAAAAGACTTGATGAAAACACGGATTTTATTCAATCTCACAATTGCGGTTTTACAACAGAGAAAGTTGCTGATTATTTAGATGTAAACCATTTTGTTACCTCTTTAAGTACAGCATGTAGCAGCGGAGCCAATGCGATTATGCTTGGAGCAAGACTTATTAAACATGGCATACTTGACAGAGCAATAGTTGGAGGAACAGATGCTATTTCTAAGTTTACATTAAATGGCTTTAAAACATTATTCCTATTAGACCCTAACCCCTGCTCTCCTTTTGACAAAGACAGAAAAGGTCTTAATTTGGGTGAAGGAGCAGGTATAATTGTGCTTGAGAAAGGAGAAATTTGCAAGAATAAAAAAAGATATAGTGAAATAACAGGATATGCAAACAACAACGACGCGTATCACCAAACAGCCACATCTCCTGATGCTAAAGGCCCGTATCTATGCATGAAAAATGCTCTTGAAAAGAGTAAACTTAAACCTCAGGACATTAGTTATGTTAATGTTCATGGAACAGGAACAGATAATAATGATATAACAGAAGGTTTAGCCCTGGAAAAAATATTTGAAAACACAGTGCCTCCATTTAGTTCTACAAAAGCATATACCGGTCATACACTTGGCGCCGCAGGAGCTATAGAAGCTATTTACTCAATATTATCTATTGAAAACAATATAATTTTTCCAAACCTTAATTTTAAACAAGCAATACCTGAGTTATCTTTATCTCCTGCTACTGTTGTAATAGAAAATGCCGGGATTGAAAATGTTATGTCAAATTCCTTTGGCTTTGGAGGTAATGGTACTACATTAATTTTTTCAAAAGAATAGTATTATGTCAATCTTTATAAACGCAGCTCAAGCAATATCTCCGCAGCAAACATTTCTAAAAGATCAACTCCCCGGCGAATTGGTCAAATATGACGGTATTATGCAATGTATTTTACCGGATTTTAAAAATTACTTTTCTGCAATAGAGCTTAGAAGAATGAGCCGAATTATAAAATTCAGTTCAGCTACGGCACAAGAATGTATTAATGAAGCCGGAACGAATAAAATGGATGCAATTATAACAGGAACAGGGCTTGGTTGCTTAGAAGATACGGAAAAGTTTTTAAACAAAATGCTGGATACTGATGAAGGACTTTTAACTCCAACAACATTTATTCAATCTACCCATAATACGCTTGGCGGGAAAATTGCTCTTACGAACAACTGCAACGAGTATAATATAACGTATGCTCATAAAACAGTATCTTTTGAATCTGCCCTTCTTGATGCATCTTTACTCATAAAAGAAGGGGAAAAAAATATTTTGGTGGGAGGAATTGATGAAATAACAGAGGAAAACTATAATTTAAGAAAGCATATTAATCAATGGAAAGAAGAACCATTTAGTAATTTAGATATTTATAATTCAAAAAACTCGGGTTGTAAAGCCGGTGAAGGAGCAGCATATTTTATGGTATCATCAAACAAAACTGACAATTCCTATGCTGAACTAAAAATGACTGATATTTACTATAAATTAAAAAATCCTTCATTATTAGCAGAAAACTTTAAGAACAATCTCAAATCAAAAACGGGGATGTCTTTAAATGATATTGATTTTGTGCTATTTGGATTTAATGGTGATGTGAAATCCGATAGTTACTACCATCAAATAAAAGACACATTATTTAAAGACCAGGACCATGGTTACTTCAAACACTACTGTGGCGAATATGACACCTCCGCATCTTTTGGATTATGGGTCGCAACAAGAATCATAAAAAACAATTATATTCCTGATAATATACTGATAGAAAAAAGAAAAAGAAAAAACATAAATAATATTTTGCTGTTTAATCAGGAAAATAACGAGAATCATTCTTTTATAGTTCTTTCTAAATGCTAAAATACAAATATATAAAACCGTTTTTTTTATCAATAATACTCTTATTGTTATTTTTGTATTTTTATAATCAATACTTCCCGGATTATTTTTTTTTCAATCATGATATTAGATTAATTCATATAATTATTCCTTTATTGATATTTTTGATTATACTATTCTTCGGTTCTGCCTTTATACGCTTAAACTTTTATTTAAACTCTATATGCAAAAGTTATGAAAAAAACACTAATGATGTTTTTATTTCATTTGATGACAGCCCAAATAATGACACGACTCCTTTAATATTGGACATTTTAGAAAAGCATGGAGTTAAAGCTACTTTTTTTATAATTGGTAATAAAGCCGAAAAAAATCTTGCTCTTGTGAAGGAAATCGCAAATAAGGGTCATATATTAGGAAACCACTCATATTCACACAGCAATTTTTTCCCTCTTAAATCAAAATCTAAGGTTATTAAAGAGATACAAAAAACTGATTCTATAATAAAGAAAATTAATCCTAAAGAATTAAATCTTTTCAGACCCCCATTTGGAGTAACAAACCCAATAATTGCTACCTCTGTTAAAAACACGAATTACAAAACAATCGGCTGGAGCTTACGGTCACTTGATACCATTATAAAAAAACCTGAAAAGTTATTGAAAAGACTATACAATAAAACAAAGGGCGGAGACATTATTCTTTTACATGATAATTCAATCTCTCATTGCATTTTGGAAAAATATATTGTATTTTTGAAAAAAAATAATTATAATTTAAGAACTATTGATAAACTAATAAATGATAGCCATGAATAAAATATTAATCGCTTTTCTTTTGTTATCAGCGGTTTTAGCAGCCCCTGCCAAATCAGAATTTCGCCCGGTTCAAAATGAAAAAGAAGTTGGCGGAAAACTTGACAATATGGCAAAATCTTTACAATCAATACAAAGCAATTTTCATCAGGAAAGATATATTCATTTTATGAATACAAGTATTGATTCTGAAGGCAAATTTTGGTTTAAAAAAGAAAATTCGCTGAGGTGGGAATATACCAGCCCTTTTAAATATACTGTGATTATTAACAGAGGAATAGTTATATTAAGTGATCATGATGGCAACGCAAACCAATTTCAGGTAGAAGGAAATAAAATATTCGAACAAGTAAACAATATTATAGTCGCAGCCATGAGTGGCGATATCGTTAACAATGAAGATTTTGAAGTTCAGTTGCTTGAAAACAATGATTATTATCTTGTAAAACTTAAGCCTTTAGACAAAGAAGTTTCAAAAGTTGTTTATGAGATGGAAATTTTCTTTGAAAAGTCATCTCTTGAGATTGCAAAAATTAAAATGAATGAGCCAAGTGATGATTATACTTTGATAAGATATTCAAATAGGAAAATAAATGAACCGATACCTGACTCTGTTTTTGGTCTTTAGTGCTTTTATTCTTTTTGCATGCGATACATATAAACTCATCAAAGACAACAATATATACAAAAAAGAATTATCTGCACCTATAAAAATAGAAGAAGGAAGTAATGTTGTTTACAAAGCCAATGTTGACCTCTCTGTTGAAAAATTAAGTGGCTTATTTGTAATTTTTAATGCCGACAGCCTGTTCAAAGTTAGTTTTATCTCAGAAATGGGAATAAAATTTTTTGATATGACAATAGATGAGGAAGGTTATGAATTTATCTATTGCATGGAACCTCTTGATAAAAGAATAATATTAAACACTTTTGCTAATTATTTTACAGCATTATTACAAAATCCTAAATACTACAAAGGTGATTTTTATTATGATAAAAAAAACACTCCGGTTTATAAGATTAAAGATAACTCAAACCGAAGGAGATACTACTATTTTGAAGAGTCTATAATGAATAAAATAAAAACAAAGCGTTATTTAAGAAATCGTTTTTCTATTGAACTATTCTATAATGACAAGAAACATCCTGAAAAAATTATATTTTTGCAAAATATACCTGATTTTAAAATTGAAATGAATTTGATATAATGCTTAATAATAGTTTTTATTCCATATTAAAAAAAGAAAAAAAGGGTAATGAACTTTATTATAAGGTAAAGTTAAATTCTAAGCATCCAATTTACAAAGGTCATTTCCCTGAGATGCCGGCAACTCCCGGAGTATGTCAGGTTGCTATTATAAAAGAGTGTTTGGAGGATAGTTTTAATAAAGAGTTATTTTTGAGGGAATCAGGCAATATAAAATTTGTAAGATTAAATACGCCGGAAGAAGAGAATGAGTTAAATGTGATAATATCATACATAATGTCAAATAACGATATATACAAAATAACTGCAAAAATCACTGATAATCAAGAAAATATCATTTTAAAATTAAAAGGAGAGTTTGGTGAACAATTATAAACTTCAAAATAAATTTGATTCTCTTAAATGCTGTATTATTGTACCTACATACAATAACTCTTCTACTTTAAATCATGTGTTAGATGAGACTTTAAAATACACTCGTAATATTATAGTTATTAATGATGGTTCAACCGACTCTACAGCTAATATTTTATCAGAATATTCCTTTATTAAGACCATTTCGCATAAAAAAAACCGTGGCAAAGGTGTTTCTTTAAGGACAGGTTTTTCAGTTGCAAATAAGTTAGGCTATGACTATGCAATAACAATTGATTCTGATGGGCAGCATAAGCCTGATGATCTTCCAAAATTTATACAAGAGATTGAGAAGAACCCGGGGTCATTAATCTTAGGCGCACGCAACATGGATCAAAAAAGCGTTCCGGGCAAAAGCTCCTTTGGCCATAAATTCAGCAATTTTTGGTGTTTAGTTGAAACAGGACTTAAACTACCTGATACACAAACAGGTTTTCGATTATATCCTATAAATAAGCTGAAAAACATGCGCTTTTACACCAAGAAATTTGAATTTGAAATAGAAGTTCTTGTGAGAGCTGCTTGGAAAAGCATAAATATAACTCATGTTCCTATTGATGTCTATTATGCTCCTAAAGAAAAACGTGTGTCTCATTTCAGACCGTTTCGTGATTTTGCAAGAGTTTCTTTATTAAACACTTTTTTGGTAGTATTAGCATTAACATATTTCAGACCATTACTGCTATTTAAAGAAATAAAAAAAAAAGGATTTGGAGAGCTTTTAGGAAAAAATGAGAGCAATCATAAGATATCTTCTGCAATAGGCTTTGGGGTTTTGATGGGAATAGTTCCTATATGGGGGTATCAGACAGTTGCAGCTCTTTTTCTGGCTCATCTTCTAAAACTAAATAAGCTTTTAGTATTTTGGGCTTGTAATATCAGCATACCCCCCATGATACCTCTGATTATATTTTTAAGCTTTAAAACCGGAGAACTTTTTGTTTCAAATCCGATTATTTTATCATTTAATACTGAATTGTCTTTGCAAACTATTACTATAGCCCTTAAACAGTACATTGTTGGGGCATCTGTTTTTGCTGTAATAGCAGCATTAGCATTTTTTATTATATCATATTTGATACTATCTTTCAGAAAGCAAAAAAGATAAAATTTTGGTATATTATCAAATTATTTTACCTGCTTTCAAAAATGATAGTTATTTAAAAAAATTATTATTAATGAACCAGCTAATAAAATGCTTATTATTGTATTATTAAAATCACTATTGTCCGACAAAAATACAAAAAAATATTTTAAAAAACTCAACAAGCTGAATGTCAGCATATTATATTTCAAGAATTTGCTATTTTAAAAAGTAAGCCCCCTTAGAATAAAG
>PWLF01000166.1 GCA_003559475.1 Bacteroidales bacterium | reverse complement strand
TAAATGAAGGGTACTACGAAGAAACATCTTGGACAAGAGAAATTGATGGAAAGGAAGTTACTATAACAATACAAGAAGTTCAAGACTACTTAAAAGATGCACCTATTATAGAAATTCCTGTAGAGGAAATAGAAGATATGTGTGTGCATAAAGATAAGAAAGATAAAAAGACACTTGACAGAGCAAAGGCAGCAAATTTAAAATATCCTATACTTATAGCTAAAGATGATAAAGGAAATTATGTGATGGTATTAGATGGTCATCACCGCTTGAAAAAATCAATAGAAAAAGATAATAAAACCATCAAAGCTAAAGTTTTAGATCTTAAAGATGCTCCTATTAACTATAAAAAAATGTTTACTTAATAAAAAATAAAATAAAAAAAATTATGAAAGCAAAATTAATAAGAGAAAGTCTAAATGATAAAATGTCTATAAATGCATTTATTACTTGGCTTATGAATGTTGTAAATATACATAATGTTAGAATGAAAGAACTTAGATTTATTTTATCTGTTCTTATGAATGATGAAGAATCTACTAATGAAGAACTTCTTAGTTATTTAAATCATGAAATATCTGAATTATCTAAAGGTACAATTGATCATAAAGAATTTATTGAAGAATTAATTGATAAAAGATATTATTTTCTTGATTTTAAATATGCACAGGAACTTAAAAATTTTTAAAATAAAAGTGTCTACATACTTATAAAACGTTTTCTCAGGGATCCAAACGATGTTTATAAATAAAAACTTTCAATAAGGGAAACTAGTTTCCTTTTTTTTTATTAAAACTTAGTACTTTTCCTGTATATAATAATATATAGATAAAATAAATTAATCTATTAAAAATATATTTTATGAAAAAGAACTATTCTGAAGAAGAAAAAGCAAAACAATTTATTGAAAATCAAGAAAATAAGCCAGAAGATACTAAGAAGCCTGAGATTGGTACTCCTATAACTGATACATCTGCTGTTCATAAACCATGGGAAAAAAAGGAAGAAGATATATCACAGGCTAATAAAATAGGATGGCAATCATTAAAAACTCAAGATTTTCCAACCCAAGGATTATTTTATCCTGAGGGTACTGAAGTTTTTATAAGAGCAGCTACTGGTGCTGAAATTAGACACTGGTCGACTTTAAATGAAGAAGACCTTTCAGCACTTGATGATATGTTAAATTACGTTCTTGAAAGATGTGTATCTATTAAGTTTCCAAATAATAAAATGTCATCTTGGAAAGATATAAAGGAAGTCGATAGATTTTATATTATTTTAGCTATAAGAGAACTCACATTCATAGAAGGTGATAATAAACTTCAAGTTAAAATATCCGAGACAAAAAAAATTGATGTAACAAAGGAGATGATTGATTATATTACATTTGATGAAAAGATAATGAAATATTATGACAATGAAAAAAGATGCTTTAATCTTAAATTTAAAAATGGCAAATCAATTTTAGTTGATATTCCTTGTGTTGGTGTAACTAATTGGCTTAAGAATTACATTAATAGAAAAAATAGAATGCAAGAATCAATAGATATGGATTTTATTTCATATGCCCCTTTTATTATCAGAGATTGGAGAGGATTAAATGATAATACTTATGAAAAATATGTGCTTGATTCAAATTCATGGTCTATTGCAGAAATTTCCGCGATGACTGAAATAAAGAAACTTTTTTCTGATACTGTTAATCCTGTTGTAAAATATAGTGATGAGCAAGGAGGTGAGCGGGTTATCCCGCTATCCTTTCAAGGAGGGATTAAATCTATTTTCCTTATTTCAGATCCATTTAGAGAATTGGAGTGATATTGAATTTATATTTGCAAAAAATCTTAATATTACACCGCTTGAATTAAGAAGTCTTCCTTTTTATGAGATTGAAATGTTGAAACAATCTTATGAAAAATGGATTGAAGAAGAAAAGAAAAGACAAAAACAACAAGAAAAAGATCAACAAAAAACTTATTCAAAGCAAACTCAACAACAAAGATATAAAAATCCATCTTTTGGAAAAGGAGGAAATGATTCCGGGGAATTTAGTGTTCCAAAAGTAAAAATACCTAAAGTAAATGTACCAAAACTTTAAATTTATGGTACATTTACTTTATTAATTGTAACATTAGTTTACAATTTAGATATTTTTAAAATAATTAAAGATATATAATAAAAATATATTATATCCTTTAAATGGCAGCAACAGCAAATGAACTTTTACAAGAAATATTAGGTGTAGTATCTCGTATAGATAGAAAACTTGAAGGCCAACCAGGTGAAGGACCAGGTCCAGGACCGGATCCAAATAGATCAAAAGGAGAACAACAAGGTATTGGTATAGGTGCTATATCTGCTGAGATAAATAAATTTGCTGGAATTAAAAAAAGAGGTAAAAAAAGTTTTATCTTATTTTCTAAAGAACTTACCGAAATTATAAATCAATTAAAAGATCCAAAGGGATTTGTAAGATTTGCCGAGGGTATATCTGCTGTTTCTAACTCTTTACCCAACTTAGTTACTGCCCTAAAAGAATTAGAAGGTATAAGAGAAAGAAGAGTGAGAAGATCTGTTAGAATTATTGATTACCTTCTTTCTACCTTTGAAGATTATGGAGAAAGTAGAAAAAGAAGGCGTATAGAAAATACTATAAATCTATTTCGAACAATTTCCAGAGCCGCAAGACATATTGATAGAATGTTTAGAACTTTGGGACGTTCTATGTTATTAATTTCTGGATCATTATTATTATTTGTTGGTGGTTTAGTTGCTATTAGTGCTATATTTGGAGTATCACCGGGTCAATCTTTACTTGTTGTAGTAGGATTAATAACAGCGCTTGTAGGTGGATTTGCTTTAATGTCAATGGCATCACCACTTATTGCTGAAGGTGTTGCAACTGCTAGAAATATGGGGTTAGCAATGATATTAATGTCTGGTGGTTTAGTAGCTATGGCATTATCAATACATTTAATAGGTGAAATTCTTGGTATGGCCAGAGGTGAAGATTTAGAATTATTTGGAATGAAAATACCAAGAATGTTAGGTTCTATTGGTTTTATTATTGCAACTATTGCTGGAATGTCATTAATATTTGGTTTAATGGGTGCTTCTGCTGGACCTATTGCTGCAGGCGCAAAAGCTGCAGCAGCTATGGGTACAGGTATGGTCATTTTAGCTGGTTCTGTTGCATTATTTACTATTGTAGCTTATATGATTGAAGGTCTTGAAACTCCCGGAAGAAGTTTATTATATGTTGGATTAGCTGTAGCAGGGATAATTGGAATATATACATTACTTGCTGCTGCTATAAAATTTATAGCTTTAGGAGCCGCAGCAGTTTTATTAGTTTCCGCTTCACTATTTGCATTATTTGGAGTTATTTGGTTTGCAGTACATACATTTAAAGGTATAACAAGTTCAATAGAAGAAATAAAAGAATCTATCGGTACCGATGAACCATTTAAACATGTTCGAACAAATTTAAGAGATATTATTTCAACATTACTTGTTGGTACTACACAAGGTTTATTATATGGTCTTACAGGAAGAGATCCTGGAGATAAACCTAATCCAAGGGATATAGTTAGAGCAATGGGTAGTGTTGCAATATTAATGACAGGTTTAGGTGTGCTATTCTCAGTATCATTAACCATAAGTCAATTTGCAAAAGCTCTTACTGCATTTGCAAAATTACAAAATTTAAGAGTTATTGAAAGATATACACCTGAAGGAGAACCAATATTTGGTGAAAGGGTTGATGTTAAAAAAGTAACAGAAAATATAGTAGATACATTTGGATTATTTTTAAATATGCTTATTACAGAAACAGAAGATTTAACATCTCGCAAAGCTCGAGCTATTAGAAGATTAGGAAGATCTTTAACAGGAAGAAGAGGAATACTTTCTGCTGTAAATGATTTTGCTAGTGTTCTTGAAACATTTTCTAAATTTGGACCCGAAGGTAAAATTGGTTTTGTAGAAATGATACCTGATGGAACTGATGAAGATGGAAGAGCTAAATTTAAAGAAGTAGCTACTACAGTTTCAATTCATGATATTGCATCCAATATAGCCAATTCATTTGGTACCTTTGTAGATGAATTAGTTGCTTACGAATCTATATTTGAAATTACTGGTTCGAAAGGTAGAAAGATGAGAAGGTTAGCAGAAACTTTAATAGGTAGTGAAGCCTTTAGAGTTTTAGGTTTAAAAATGTTTTCAAGGGATAGACCGGGATTACTTGAACCAATTACTAAATTTTCCAAAATATTATCACAATTTGGTAAAATTCATGAAGGTATACCTATATTAGATGCTGAAGGAAACACTATTGACCATGTTTCACCTAAAACAATAGCCAGAAATATAGTTAAAACTCTTTCAGAATTTACTGATGAATTAGGAAAAGATACAATATTAAAAGATACAGAAGCAGCAGAAAAAAATATAGGAGTATTTGTTGATTTAATGACAAAAACAAATAAAATAACAGAATCAATAGATGGTCTAGAGAAATTTACATCAGTAATAACAAATTTATCAAAAGGCATTGGTTTATTAACAACAAATCTTACTGATTTAGATTTAGATAAATTTAAAGAATTTACGGCTACTACAGAAAAATATAATATTCGAATGAGAGAACCTGAGGGTAGAACTGTGGGCGGAGAAGCTATTGAAACTGGTGTTGATAGAGCAGTTGCTGCAACCGGTGCTGCCGTTAGAAGAGAAACTACTCCAAGTCCAAGTCCATCTCCTGAAAAACCTGATTGGGATCGTATAGCTGCTCTTATAGGAGATGCCGTAGGGCAACAAGTAACAGCAAGCTTAAGAGCTAACCAGTTTAAGTTTGAATTTTCTACATCATCACCAAATCAAGGTATTTTAGTGTTAGAATAAAACAATTATAAAAACTAAGCATATAACATTTAAATCTGTAAATTAATTATTATGATTAATAAATATAATGAAAATAATAATTTATTATTAAGTGAATTAAATGATGTTGATTATACATACCATAAATTATTATTAAATATTTTAAATAATGGCGTCTGGAAACAAAATAGAACCGGTATAAAAACAATTTCTATTTTTGGTCCTCAAATTAAATTTTATAATATTGGCGAAAATTTTCCTATTATCACTACTAAAAAAATTATACTTAGGAGTGTTATTGGTGAATTATTATGGTTTCTTTCAGGTTCAACTAATAAATTTGAATTAAAAGAAAAATATGGAGTTGGTATTTGGGATAATTGGGGTGATGATAAAACAGGAGAAATGGGTCCTATATATGGACATCAATGGGTTAATTGGAATGGAATTAATCAATTACAAAATATATTAAATACATTAAAAACAAATCCAGATGATAGAAGAATGATTGTTTCAAGTTGGAACGTTCCTCAAATTAAAGATATGGCACTTCCACCTTGTCATTGGAGCTATCAATTTTATAGTGCTAAATATCCAAATAATTCAAAAAGAACGTTACATTTAATTGAAAACCAAAGAAGTGTTGATACATTTTTAGGATTACCTTTTAATATTGTTTCTTATGCTTTGTTATTAATGATGATTGCACAAGAAGTTGATATGATTCCAGGTAATTTAATAATGAATCTTGGAGATACTCATATATATGAAAATCACCTAGATTATATTCATAAGCAATTAAAAAGAAAGTCTAAAGATTGTCGACCTGTAATGCAATTAAATAAAAATAAAGGATTTTGGGAATTTGAGTCTGAAGATTTTAAACTATTAGGTTATGATTCTCATCCCAATTGGAAAGGAGTTCCCATTGCAGTATGATTAATTTTTTAAAAAAAATATATTTTGATTTATATGAAATTCCTGATTATTATTTAAATATAAATGATAAATTATTTAATCATGTTTTTACATTTTTTATAATTGTTTTAGCTATAATAATTATAATTTCAAATGTAAAAGAAATAATAGAAATTATTAAATTAAAAAAAGAAAATAAATTATTACAACGAAAAATAGATAAACACCTATTAAGTTTAATTGGAAAGAAATATAAAAAGGAAAAAAAGAAAAATATTTTTAAATTTTAAATTTTATTATTATGACAACCAAAATTTTAACAGCACTTAGTATTGATGGAATAATTGAAAATATTATTAATTTTAATGAAAAATTGTTTGATTTTCCAGAATCAAACAATATAATAATTACAGACTACGAGAAGTATAAAAAGATGATGTCTGATGCACCTTATTTAACAAGTAATGTAATACTATTAATTAATAATAAATATTCAGAGAATTCACAAGATTATACAAATTTAATAAATTTAATAAATAATAATAATGTTTCATGTATAAAATGTTCAGATTTAAATAATGCACTTTTAACATCAAATAATATAAAAGATAAATATAAAAATATATTTATTATAGGAGAATATAATATATATGAAGAAATAATTGATAAATGTTCTGATATTGATATTATTTGGATAAATAAAATGTATTCAGACGAAGAAATAGAACAACTTACATCTAAAAAATTTCCAATAACAAAATTATTTAATGATTTTGAAATGATAAATGATTATGGTTGGTTAAAAAATAATAATAATACATTATATAAAATAGTTAATTATAAAAATATTGCTTAAAGGAAAAAATTAATAAAGTTAAACATTTAATAAATTAAAAAAATGATTCGTAAACTTGGAATTACTATAAATGCATTTGATTCAACGGAACTTTTGGAGTCTTTAATAACTGAAATAAGAGATCAAGTAGATTGGATAGGGGCAATATATCAAAAATATTCTTATTGGAAAAATCCAATGAATAAAAATGATATGAATGAATTAAAAAGATTAAAGGAAATAGGTCTTATTGATGAACTTATAGAATTTAAACCAAATTATACTAAATATTCAAGAGAGCAAGAATGTGATAAAAGAAATATGGGAATTCAATTGGCTAAAAAAAGAGGCTGTTCACATGTTTTAAATATAGATTGTGATGAGTTTTATGATGCTGGACAATTTAAAACAGCAAAAAAATTGATTAACAAAAACAAATGGGTAATTACTTATTGTTCTTATATAAACTACTATAAAGATTTTCAACATTATTTAGTTTATCCCTTTAAACCTTATGTTCCTTTTATTCATTCGACCTTTTTTACATATACATATAATGGTCCGGGGCCTGGTCCAACAGATCCAACAAGAAGAATAAATAATCCGTTTAATTTAGGAACTTATATTTTTCCAGATGAAATAATTCGTATGGGACACGCAGCTTGGATTCGTAAAGATATAAGAAAAAAACTAGTAAATTGGAGTGCCAAAAATCATTTTGAAAAAGGTCTTATTGATAAAGCTGTTAAAAGGTGGGAAAATTGGAAAGAAGGAGAAAAGGCAATAATGTTATTTAAGACTCCCAATAATGAGGTTCGAGTAAAACGTTTAGAAGAAAAGATACATAAATTTGATGTTCCTTGGGATAAAGAGAAATAATTTTATTCTTTTGCCCCATGCTGTTTTAATAATTCAACTATCTCTTTATGACCATTATTTAAAGCCCAATATAAAGCTGTATTTCCAGAGTTAGATTGTACATTTGGATCTGCTCCAGCCTTAAGCAACATTTCAACTATTTCTTTATAACCATCCATTGAAGCAAAATGTAAAGCTGTTTTACCCCGTTTATCTTGTACATTTGGATCTGCTCCAACATCAAGCAACATTTCAACTACCTCTTTATTACCATTAAATGAAGCCCAATGTAAAGCTGTATTTCTGTATTCATTTTGAACATTGGGATCTGCTCCAGCATCAAGCAGCATTTCAGCCACTTCTTTGTGACCATTTACTGAAGTTAATATTAAAGCTGTATTACCTGGTTTATTTTGAACATTGGGATCTGCTCCAGCCTTAAGCAATATTTCAACTATTTCTTTATAACCATCCATTGAAGCAAAATGTAAAGCTGTTTCACCATATTTATCTTGTACATTCGGATCTACTCCAGCATCAAACAACAATTCAACTACTTCTTTATGACCATTTATTGAAGCAAAATGTAAAGCTGCTGTTTCATCCCATTCATTTTGTACATTAGGATCTACCCCAGCCTTAAGTAACATTTCAACAACTTCTTTATTACCTTTTTTTGCTTGTTTTATTAACTCTTCATCCTTTCTTTTTTGCGATAAAAGTTCTATATCTTTTAAAATTTGTTCTTTAGTTTTAGGTTTTAAATAATCTTTTAT
>PWLF01000235.1 GCA_003559475.1 Bacteroidales bacterium | reverse complement strand
TTTTGTCATCATTATTATTTAGAAAATAAATTGCACCGGAAAACTTCACTTAAAAATCCCTCGATATATTTTTGCTTAATACTTAAAAAGCTAATTTTTTAAGACTAAACCTAGAATAAATTTAAAAAAAACCGCCAAAAACTATATTTTTTTATTAATCGTAAATTATTATAAAACAGCATATTATGTTCTACATACTGCACTTCTTGCATTTTTTGCTAAAAAAAGTTATCAACAAAGTGGTAAAAAGTGGTAAAAAGTGGTAAATTTGTGCTTATCTTTACACAAAATTTTATAAAACGGCATATGTCAAATCTATTAGGAGAATATTGGTGCAAACTTGACACAAAAGGCAGGTTTGTTTTGCCGGCTGGCATAAAACGCCAGCTTAGTGAGCAAGACAAAGACCTTTTTGTTGTCAACAGAGGCTTTGAGAAAAACCTCACCCTTTATCCTAATAGTGAATGGAAACAAATAACAAACGAAATTAACTCTTTAAACTTATACAACAAAAAAAATCGCGAGTTTGCAAGGTATTTTTTCCGTGGAGCCACAGAGTTAATCAGCGATTCGGCAAACAGACTTTTGTTGCCTAAATCGCTTAAAGACTATGCAGGAATAGATAAAGAAATAGTGCTCTTTGCTTATGGTCAAAGAATTGAAATATGGGCTAAAGATGTTTATGAGAGTATGTTGAAAGACGAGCCCGAAGATTTTGCATCCTTAGCTGAAGAAGTTATGGGTAAATCAAAAAATAACGATAATGATGAGTAGCTATCATGAACCGGTATTACTTGACAAAGTTATTGAAGGATTAAATATTAAAAAAACAGGAGTTTATGTTGACGCTACTTACGGAGGGGGTGGTCATTCTAAAGAGATTCTTAAAAATTTGGATACCGGGAGGCTTATTGCTTTTGACCGGGATGAAGACGCAAAAGCTAATTTGCCTGATGATGACAGGATAGTTTTTTTTGAACAAAATTTTAAATTTATGAAAAACTTTTTACAGCTTCATAAATTAATTCCTGTTGACGGAATACTGGCTGATCTTGGAGTTTCATCACATCAATTCGAATCTCCGGAAAGAGGTTTTTCAACGAGATTTGAAGGTCCTTTGGATATGAGAATGAGCAGCTCCGCTAAGAAAACCGCCGCGGATATTATTAACGAAGAAGATGAAAACGGATTAACCAACATCTTTAGGCTTTACGGAGAAATTAAAAATGCTAAAATAGTTGCAAAAACAATTATCAAAGAAAGAAAAACCGTAAGACTTGAAACAACAAAGCAAATTGTTGACATTTTAAAACCATACGCACCTAAAGGAAAATATAATAAATTTTTAGCTCAGGTTTTTCAGGCATTACGGATTGAAGTTAATGATGAATTAAACGCTCTTAAAGAATTTTTGAATCAATCTACAGATGTTTTAAAACCAGGAGGAAGACTGGCAATAATATCTTATCATTCATTAGAAGACAGATTAGTTAAAAATTACATAAAATCAGGAAATTTTGAAGGTGAGATTAAAAAAGATTTTTTTGGTAACAAACTGGTGCCATTCAAAATAATAAACAAATTAATTATGCCATCTGAAGATGAAATCGCAAAAAACAACAGAGCACGAAGTGCGAAATTGAGAATAGCCGAAAAAATTGAAACAAATGAGCGACAATAATTTCAAAAAAGAAGAAAGCAAAAAGAAAGAGAGTAAAATTTTAAAAACTTTTTACTCTATCATTGATGGTTCGTTTTTGACAAAGGCGCGAATGATTGATTTAATGCCTTTTTTCTTTTATTTAGTGGGATTGGCAATAGTATTGATATTTAATTCATATTATGCAGAAAAAAGAATAAAAGCAAAAGAAGAATTAAGAAGCGAACTTGTTGAACTCAGAATTAAGTACATAACAACAAAATCTGAACTGATGTTTATAACTAATCAGTCGGAAATAGCACGTAAACTGAAAGATAAAGGGTTGGCAGAATCAACAGTGCCTCCCAAAAGAATTGAAAAACCTGAAAGAAAAAAAAGTTTTTTATTAAATATAACTGACTGAATTTTTAAATGTAAAAAACGTGAGCAACTTTAAAAGTGACATATTGTGGCGAGTTTATCTGTTATATTTTATGGTAGCGATATTTGCGCTTTTAATAATCGGCAAAGTTTTTCAAATACAGTTTGTTGAAGGAGAGAAATGGAGAGAAATTGCCGAAAGGACAAACTTGCGTTATGCTGAAGTTGATGCGGTAAGGGGCGACATTTACTCCTCCAACGGCAAACTAATTGCAACATCGGTGCCGGTTTATGAGATACGCATGGATGCAAGCTCTTACGTTATACCCGATGAATTATTTTATTCAAAAATTGATTCGCTTGCCGGCGAACTGTCAAATCTTTTTAAAGACAGAACAGCTGCACAATACAGAAGAAGCATAATAAATGCAAGAAATAATCAGGAAAGATATTTTTTAATAAAACGCAATGTTTCATACAATGAATTAAATCAATTAAAGAACTTCCCTTTATTTAGAAAAGGTCGCTTTGGCGGTGGTTTAATAGTTGAAAAAAGCACACGTCGGGAAATGCCTTTCAGGAGTTTAGCAGCAAGAACCATAGGTTATGAAAGAGGCGGTTATTATGTAGGCTTGGAAGGAGCTTACAGCGAATATTTGGAAGGCATCAAAGGCAAAAGATTAATGCAAAGAACCACAGGAGGGACATGGATACCTATTGATGACAGAAGCAAGATAAACCCGAGAAACGGAAAAGATATATATACAACCATAGATATTAACATTCAGGATATTGTTGAAACAAACTTAAGAAAACAACTTCATAGGTTTAATGCCGACTATGGGACAGTTGTTGTTATGGAGGTATCAACAGGCAAAATCAGAGCTATTTCCAACCTTACACTATCGGAAGACGGATTTTACAGAGAATTATTCAATTATGCCGTAGGCGAAAGTATAGAGCCGGGATCAACTTTCAAACTTGCATCTGCTATGGCTGCTATTGAAGAGGGAATTGTAAAACCCGGCGATTATATAAATACAGGTGATGGCTCTATTAATTATGCCGACCGCATAATGAGGGATTCCGAAGAAGACGGGCATGGAACTATCACTTTTAAAGAAGCTTTTGCTTTATCCTCGAATGTCGGGATTTCTAAAATCATATATGACAACTTCCGAAATGAACCTCAGAGGTTTGTTGACAGAATAAAATCTATGAACCTTGACCAGCGGCTCGGATTAGAGATAGCGGGAGAAGGTAGTCCTGTTATAAAAAACACATGCTCCCCGGATTGGTCAGGGGTATCTCTACCGTGGATGTCAATAGGATACGAAGTTTCCCTTACTCCCTTGCAAATACTGGCTTTATATAATGCCGTAGCTAATGATGGCAAAATGGTCAAACCGCTTTTTGTTGAAGAGATTCGCCAAACAGGAAGGCTGATAAAGAAAACAAAACCCGAAGTTATTAACAGAAAAATTGCTTCTACAACTACCATTGAAATTATGCAGGATATGCTTATTGAAGCTGTTAAAAACGGAACTGCTTCAAACATCAACAATAAAGCTTATCAAATAGCAGGAAAGACAGGTACTGCTCAAGTTGCCGACTCCAAATTCGGTTATCACAGGGACTCCGGAGTCAATTACAGAGCATCTTTTGCCGGATATTTCCCGGCTGACAACCCTAAATATTCAATGATAGTGGTTATACACAACCCCAAAGGGTGGATATACACAGGAAGCCAGGTTGCTGCTCCAGTTTTCAGAACAATTGCAGACAACCTATATGCCAGACATATAGACTTGCCGGCGAAAGAATTTAAGGAACCCGTTTTAGCTAACCTGCCATCATTCCCGGCCGGCAACTACAAAGATATACTAAAGATTTATAATCAACTTGGAGGTTATGTAATTGACAATCCCACATCAAGCTGGATAACCGCTGTAGCTCATTCGGATACAGTAAAACTTAAAGAAAGGGAATATATTCAAAATTTAGTGCCTAATGTTGTAGGCATGAGCATAAAAGACGCATTATATATTTTAGAAAACGCCGGCATGAATGTAAAATTTCAAGGCAAAGGAATAGTCAGAAGGCAGAGTATTAATCCGGGAGTTAGAATTCAAAATGGACAAACAATATATCTTGAATTAACATAAAAAGAAAAATAGATTGAAAAACTTAAGCGACATATTATACAGATGTAATTTACAGGAAGTTGTTGGCGATACAAACATCAAAATCAGCCATATAGAGCTGGATTCTCGCAAAATTAAGCCTGAAGGATTATTTGTCGCTATACGTGGAACGAATACAGACGGGCATTTATACATAGAACAAGCAATAAAAAATGGAGCTGTTGCTATTATTGGTGAAAATATTCCCGAAAATCTGCCAAATAACATTACACGAATAAAAGTTGCTGACAGTTCAAAAGCATTGGGGCATATAGCTTCTAACTTTTATGACAACCCCTCATCAAAATTAAAAATTATTGGAATAACCGGTACAAACGGAAAAACAACAATAGCTACTTTATTACACAAGTTTGTTTCAAATATCGGAATAAAAAGCGGATTAATATCCACGGTAATAAACTATATCGGAGATAAAAAAACTCCCGCTGATTTTACCACACCTGATGCCATAGAGCTAAACAAACTCTTTAGTGAAATGGTTAAAAATGATTGTGAATACTGCTTTATGGAAGTCAGCTCACATGCTATACATCAAAACAGAATTGAAGGAGTAAGTTTTGACGGAGGCGTTTTTACTAATATATCACATGACCATCTTGATTATCACAAATCTTTTAACGAATATTTAAAAACTAAAAAAAGATTTTTTGATAATTTAAGCAATAACGCATTTGCTCTTACAAACATTGATGATAAAAACGGGAAAATAATGCTTCAAAACACCGAAGCCAAAAAATATACATACAGTTTAAAGAGTATTGCGAACTTCAAAGGCAAGGTTATAGAAAATCTTGTGTCGGGGTTGCAAATTCAAATAGATAGTATTGATGTATGGTGTAAGCTGGTTGGTGAATATAACGCTTACAATTTAATTGCAATATATGGGACAGCTGTTTTATTGGGATTTGAAAAAAATGCTATTCTAACTTCTCTGAGTGAACTTGAATCAGTAGAAGGGCGTTTTGACTATTTTGTAAATGACAATAAGGTAATGGCTATTGTTGATTATGCACATACTCCTGATGCTATTAAAAATGTTTTATCAGCTATTGACCGAATGCGAACAAGAAATGAAAATGTCATAACAGTTGTAGGATGCGGAGGCAACAGAGACAATAAGAAAAGACCTTTGATGGCAAAAATAGCAGCTGAGTTCAGTGATAAAATCATTTTAACATCAGATAATCCGAGATATGAAGAGCCGGAAACTATTATTGAACAAATGGAGCATGGTCTCGACCCTGTTGAAAAGAAAAAAACCATAAATATCGTTGATCGCTATCAAGCAATTAAAACAGCTTGTTCATTATCGGAAAAGGGAGATATAATATTTGTTGCAGGGAAAGGACATGAAAAATATCAGGAAATCAAAGGCGAGAAAAAACCTTTTGATGATAAAAAGATACTTAAAGAATTTTTGTTATGATTTTAATTTATTAACTAATTATGTTTTATTACATTTTTGAATTTCTTGATAAAAGTTTTGATTTGCCCGGCACCGGTCTGTTTCAATATATTTCTTTTAGAGCAGGCATGGCTGTCATCATATCCCTTATTATTTCGCTACTATTTGGGAAAAAAATAATTAATTATTTAAAAAAGAAGCAAATAGGCGAGAACGTGAGAGATCTTGGTTTGGAAGGACAAAAGGACAAACAAGGGATTCCAACTATGGGTGGATTAATAATTATTGCAGCTATACTTGTGCCCACATTACTTCTTTCAAAACTTGAGAATATATATATAATCCTTATGATAATAACAACTGCATGGCTTGGATTAATTGGGCTAACAGACGATTATATTAAGGTATTCAGAAAAGACAAAAGAGGATTACACGGCAAATTTAAAATATTTGGGCAAGTACTTTTAGGTGTGATAGTTGGGGCTACTCTGTTTTTTAATGATTCAGTGGTTATAAGAGAAAAAGCTGACACTGAACATCAAATAACAAGTCATCAAGGGGTTCTTGACATTGACAGGCAAGATAAAGAATTTAAATCACCTTTTGCCAAAGAATCTGTTAAATCTACAAAAACTACTATTCCCTTTGTAAAGGATAATGAGCTTGATTATTCAGTTATTATTACTGCTATTTTCGGCGAAAAATACAGGAATTTAGCTTATTTGGTTTACATTCCTATTGTTATTCTTATAATTGCCGCTGTATCAAATGGGGCTAATTTGACAGATGGATTAGATGGTCTGGCTACCGGCACAACAGCAATTATTGGTGTTACTTTAGCCGTGCTTGCTTATGTGTCGGGTAACATATTATTTGCAGACTATCTTAACATTATGTATATCCCTAATACAGGCGAACTGGTAATATTCATGGCAGCAGTTATAGGAGCCTGTATTGGATTCTTGTGGTACAACTCCTACCCTGCTCAGGTATTTATGGGTGATACAGGAAGTTTGTCATTAGGAGGAATTATAGCGGTATTTGCTATTGTTATAAGAAAAGAGTTGTTATTGCCACTTTTGTGCGGAATATTTTTAATAGAAAGTTTATCAGTTATGATGCAAGTAGCATGGTTCAAATATACTAAAAGAAAATATGGTGAGGGAAAGAGGATATTCAGAATGGCGCCAATGCATCATCATTATCAAATAAAAGGATATCATGAAGCAAAAATTGTTCAAAGATTTTTTATAATAGGAATTTTACTGGCAGTATTCACTGTTATAACTTTGAAAATAAGATAAATAAAAAAACTGTCGAGAATGAATAAAGCCGGGAAAATAGCAATTCTGGGTGGAGGAGAAAGCGGAGTTGGAGCTGCTCTTCTGGCTAAAAAAAAAGGATTTGATGTATTTGTTTCGGATAAAAGTAAAATTGAAAAAAAATATAAGAACGTTCTTTTAAATAATAAAATTAAATGGGAAGAAAACAAGCATAGTGAAGCGGAAATCTTATCGGCAAAAGAAATTATTAAAAGTCCCGGGATACCTGATAATATTGAAATAATTAAAAAGGTAAAAAAACTAAAAATCCCTGTAATTTCAGAAATCGAATTTGCCGGCAGATTTACTAACGCTAAAAAAATATGCATTACCGGAAGCAATGGTAAAACGACAACTGCAAAACTGATTTATCATATATTAAAAAATGCAGGAATGGATGTTTGCCTTGCAGGAAATATCGGAGACAGTTTTGCAGCTCAATTAGCGGTTAAGGACTATGATATCTTTGTTTTGGAGATAAGCAGTTTCCAGCTTGACAATATGTTTGATTTTAAAGCTGATATAGCAGTTCTTCTCAACATCACACCTGATCATCTTGACAGGTATGATAATGATTTTGGAAAATATAAAAATTCAAAGTTAAAAATTATTCAAAATCAAACAAAAGAGGATTGCTTTATTTATAACGCTGATGATGAAGTTATTTTAGAAAAAATATCGGATATAAACGCTTTATGTTATCCTTTTTCTTATAAAACTGAAACAGAAAAAGGAGCTTTTATAAAAGACAATAAAATTATTATAAAAACAAATAAAAAAGAATTTTCAATGAGTTTAACAGAACTAGCACTTCGAGGGAAACACAACACTTACAATTCAATGGCTTCCGGCATAACTGCCAGACTTTTAGATATTCGTAAAGTTATTATAAAAGAGAGTTTAAGCAACTTTAAGAATGTTGAACACCGGCTCGAGTCTGTCAGTTCAATAAGGGGTGTAGAATTTTTTAATGATAGCAAAGCAACTAACATAAATGCAACATGGTTTGCTCTTGAAAGTATGACCAAGCCGGTAATTTGGATAGCCGGAGGAATGGATAAAGGGAATGATTATTCAGAACTGCAAGATCTAGTTAATAAAAAAGTAAAAACCATAATATGTCTTGGTGTTGATAATAATGCAATAATAAACTCATTTAAAAACAACAATATTAATATCATAGAAACTCAAAGCATGAAAAAAGCCGTTGAAGCAGCTTACAGACTTGGAAGCCCGGGAGATGCTGTTTTGCTATCCCCCGCTTGTGCAAGCTTTGACTTATTTGATAACTATGAAGACAGAGGAAGCCAATTTAAACAAGCTGTTTACGACTTATAAAATTAATACAAAATAAATACAATTGTTAATCGATGAGAAATTTTTTCAGCAAAATAAAAGGAGATAAGACCATTTGGATGGTTGTTATTCTTTTATCATTAATATCTTTACTTGCTGTTTACAGTGCGACAGGAACATTAGCATACAGATTTAAAGCGGGGAATACTGAATATTTTGTTCTTAAGCATTTTGTTATAATGGTTTTCGGATTGTTATTGATGTATTTTGCTCACAGAATTAAATACACATATTATTCGCGATTATCTCAAATAATGCTTATAATCGCCGTGCCACTTTTAATTTTAACACTATTTCGTGGAACTACCATTCATGAAGCAAACCGTTGGCTTACAATACCAATTATAAACGTAAGTTTTCAAAGCTCTGATTTTGCTAAACTGGCATTGATAATGTATGTTGCAAGACTGCTTACAAAAAAACAAGATCAAATAAAAGATTTCAAATCAGCATTCCTTCCGGTAATTTTACCTGTTATTATTGTTTGTGGTTTAATTTTGCCGGCCAACTTATCAACGGCAGTAGTTATTTTCTTTACTTGTGTTGTTCTGATGTTCATCGGCAGGGTAAATTTCAAGTATATTTTCGCTATGTGCTCAATTGGTCTTATATTATTTGTAATTTTTATATCAATTATGTTAAGGGCTCCTGACCAAGGGAGAGTTTCGACATGGCAAAGCCGAGTTGATAACTTTTTGAACAAAGATGAGGCTGACACTTATCAAATTGATCAAGCAAAAATAGCTATTGCAACAGGCGGTATTTTTGGTAAGATGCCCGGAAACAGCACTCAGCGAAACTTCTTACCTCAAGCATTCTCTGATTTTATATACGCAATAATTGCTGAAGAATATGGGCTTTTAGGAGCAATCGGGGTAGTTTTACTTTACATGATACTACTATTCAGGGGCATAAAAATAGCACATCAAAGTCCGGGCACCTTCGGCACCTTGCTTGCCACCGGACTTACTTTTAGTCTGGTGTTCCAAGCTATGATTAATATGGCTGTTACCGTTAATCTGATTCCAATAACCGGTCAACCTCTGCCTTTAATTAGCATGGGAGGGACATCTTTATGGTTTACAAGTATATCTATAGGAATAATCCTTAGCATTAGCAGAAAAATTGAAGAAGATAAAGAGGAAGGAGGTGCCTATGCTTCGACATAATAAATTTAAAATTATAATCAGCGGAGGAGGAACCGGGGGGCATGTATTCCCGGCTATTGCTGTTGCAGACGCAATAAAAAAAATGGTGCAAACACCGGAAATTTTGTTTGTCGGAGCTAAAGGAAAAATGGAAATGGAAAAAGTTCCAAAAGCAGGATATCAAATTCTGGGGCTAAACATTTCGGGAATTCAAAGAAAACTCACATACAAAAACCTATTTGTCATATTTAAACTAATTGGAAGTATAAGAAAAGCAAAAAAAATAATAAAAGAATTTGACCCGGATGTTGTTGTCGGATTTGGCGGGTATGCTAGTGGGCCAACTCTTAGAGTAGCTACAAAAAAGAAAATCCCCACAGTCATACAAGAACAAAACTCATTCCCGGGATTAACCAACAGATTGCTTGCTAAGAAAGTTGATAAAATATGTGTCGCTTATGACAATATGGATAGATTTTTCCCGAAATCAAAAATTTATCTGACAGGAAACCCTGTGAGAAAAGATATTGCAAATATCACTGCTGACAAAAAAGAAGCAGAAAAATATTTCAAACTCGATGAAGATAAAAAGACATTACTTATATTAGGTGGCAGTTTAGGTGCTAAAACCATTAACAACAGTGTCAAAGAAAACATAGAAACTTTTCTAAACAATGGAATACAAATAATTTGGCAAACAGGTAAACTGTATTTTGATGACATTCAAGAATATGTAAAAACTATCAACAAAAAGGAAAACATTAAGTTGTTTGCTTTTATTGACAGGATGGACATGGCTTATGCTGCATGTGATATGGTTGTTTCCAGGTCAGGTGCTATTAGCGTTAGTGAAATATGTATAACAAAAAAACCGGCTATCTTCATTCCATCTCCTAATGTAGCAGAAGACCATCAAACAAAAAACGCAATGGCGTTGGTAAATCATAAGGCGGCAATTATGATAAAAGATTCTGAAGCACCGGAAAAGCTTGGAGAAGAAGTTATAAACACCATTTTTGATGATGAAAAAACATATCGTTTGAAAAAAAAGATAGCTGAATTTTCTGTAAAAGATTCGGCTGAAAAAATTGCAAGTGTTATTTTAAGTTTAGTAAATTAAAAACAAAAAAAGTGAATATTACGTCATTAAATAGAATTTATTTCATAGGAATCGGAGGCATTGGCATGAGTGGGCTCGCTAAGTTCTTTATGGAGCAAGGCATTGAAGTTTTTGGCTATGACCGAACTCCATCTCCTATAACTGACGAGCTTTTGGACACTAATATAGAAATAATATTTGATGACAACCCTGAGAAACTGCCGGAAAATATTGACCTTGTAATATATACTCCGGCTGTTAAAGATGAACTTGAAATAATTAAAGCTTTTAAAAAGAAAAACATCAAATTTGTAAAAAGAGCAGAAGTTCTTGGATGGCTTTCAGAAAAAATTCCGACCATTGCCGTGGCAGGCACTCACGGTAAAACTACCGTCTCGTCTATATTATCCCATATTATGAAAACTGCAGGCATTAAGTTTAATGCTTTTGTCGGTGGGATATCAAAAAATTATTCTACTAACTACATCGGAGGAAATAAAAACCCTGAATGGCTTATTGCTGAAGCTGATGAATATGACAGATCCTTTTTAAAATTAAAGCCGTTTTACTCTGTTATAACTTCAATGGACCCTGACCACCTTGATATTTATGAAAAAGCGGCAAAAATGAAAAAAGCTTATATTCAATTTATTAATAACACAAGTAAAAAAGGTAAATTAGTTTTAAATAACGCTTTATCTCATGATATAAATTCCACAATTTCTAAACTGAGCTACAGCGCAAAAAATGAAGCAGACGTTTTTGCAAAAAATATTCAACAAAAAGATTTAACAAATTATTTTGATGTAAGAGGGATTATTGACATCAATAATGTTAAGTTAAAAATGCCCGGTCTGCACAACATTGAAAACAGTCTTGCCGCCATTACAACAGCATCTTTGCTGGGCATAAGCAAAGAAACGATAGCAGAAGCAATGAACTCTTATGAAGGCGTCAAAAGAAGGTTTGATATAAGATTTTCCGGCAAAAATATTATTTATATAGATGATTATGCGCACCATCCGGAAGAGTTAAATTCAATAATATCTTCCGTTAAAGAACTATTACCCGGGAAAAAGATAACCGGGATATTTCAGCCACATTTATACTCGCGAACAAAAGACTTCGCAAATGAATTCGCTGAAAGCTTACAAATGCTTGATGACTTGGTGTTGCTTGAAATTTATCCTGCACGTGAAACTCCGATAAAAGGCGTGTGCAGCAAAATGCTATTAGATAAAATATCTATGAAAAATAAAACTGTTATTAGAAAAGAAGACATTATAAAGCATCTTGAGAAAAAAGATTTTGAAGTACTTTTAACTTTGGGAGCAGGAGATATTGACAGACTGGTAGAGCCCATAACAAAACTAATTATTAATAAATCAAAAAAGAACCAATATGTTTAAAAAAATATTTAAAATATTGTATTTTTTGATATTGCCGGCGGGAATATTTGTTTTGCTTGGATTGGCAGTTGATTCAAATAAGTCAATAACAAGCAATGAAATACATGTAAATATTGATTACTCATGTGGCAACCATTTTATAAGTTCAGAACAAATAAAAAGCGAAATATATAATAAAATTGATACGACAGACGGAAAATCTTTGAGTGAAAAAAGCTTCAGAAAAATAGAAAGGATTATAGATCAGATGGATTTTGTAAAAAATTCGGCGGTTTACAGAACCGTAGGGGGAAAAATAAAAGCAGATGTCAATCAAAGAAAGCCCGTTGCCAGAATTGTTAATAACAGAGGGCAAAGCTATTATATAGATAGTGGCGGAAAACTAATGCCTTTAAATAAAAATTATACAATCCGCACAATTGTTGTTAGCGGGAATATCGAACTAAATTATTCTCCGGTATTAAACTTAAACGACTTATCGGAAGATGAATTAAAAGAAGCTGATAATTTACTTATGAAGGACATTTTTAAAATTGTAAATTTCATTAGAAACGATAATTTTTGGAATGCTATTATTGACCATATATATGTTAGCTCTAGCAGAGAGTTTGAATTGATTCCGAAGAATGGAGCTCACATTATTGAATTTGGAAATATAGACAGGATGGAGCAAAAATTCAACAAACTTTATGTATTCTATAATTATGGTTTGACAAAGACAGGATGGAACAAGTATAACAGAATAAATCTAAAATATAAAAATCAAGTTGTTTGTGCTAAATAAAAAAATATTATAATTATGGCATCATCAGAAATAATAGTAGGACTAGACATTGGCTCAACAAAAATTGCATGTATAGTGGGGCGTAAGAATGAATATGGAAAAATTGAAATACTAGGGATGGGGAAATGCGACTCTCTTGGTGTTAGTCGGGGCATTGTGTCAAATATACAAAATACAGTTGATTCTATGAAGACAGCTGTTATAGAAGCCGAAAAAAGCGCCGGTGTAGAAATAGGTCTTGTAAATGCCGGTATTGCCGGTCAACATATCAGAAGCCTTCAGCACAGAGGCAATATAATGAGAAACTCTATTGAAGAAGAGATAGACCAAAACGACATTGACACTTTGATAGAAAACATGTATAAACTTGTACTCCCTCCGGGTGAAGAAATTATTCATGTTATTCCTCAGGACTATATAATTGATAGTGAGCAGGTTACTAAACATCCTATTGGTATGGCAGGGATATGCCTTGAAGCTAATTTTCACATTATTACAGGGTTGGTTTCGGCAGCTAGAAACATTGAGAAATGTGCAAATAAGGCAGGATTAAATATAAATGATATGATTCTAGAGCCATTAGCATCAGCCGAAGCAGTTCTTAGCCAAGAAGAAAAAGAAGCCGGAGTAGTTTTGGTTGATATTGGTGGAGGAACCACAGATATTGCAATCTTTCAGGATGATATCATCCGCCACACAGCGGTAATACCTTTGGGAGGAAATGTTATAACTGAAGATATTAAAGAAGGTTGCTCTATCATAAAACATCAAGCCGAAGCACTTAAAGTAAAATTTGGGTCTGCCTTAGCAAGTGAGAACAAAGACGAAGAGATAGTATCAATCCCGGGACTTAAAGGCAGGAACCCTAAAGAAATATCTTTAAAAAACCTTGCTCATATAATTCAGGCAAGGATGGAAGAGATTATCGAACATGTTTATTATGAGATAAAGACATCAGGTTATGAGAAAAAACTGATAGCCGGGATAGTTATGACAGGAGGGGGCAGTCAGTTAAAGCACGCTTCGCAACTCACAGAATTTATAACCGGCATGGATACCCGAATAGGATATCCTAACGAACATCTTGCAAAAAGCCCTGTAGCCGAAACCGGTACTCCAATGCATGCGACAGGCGTAGGACTAGTTATTAAAGGATTTCAAAATCTTGATAATAAAAATAAGAAGAAAAAGAAAAAAATTGGAATTACAACACATAGTAAAAACCTGAAAAACAATTTTATTTCAAAAATAAAGCAATTTTTTGAAGATGAAGACAGTGAACTATAAAGACTTTAAAATAAGAAAAAAATAAATAGAAAACCATAAAAAATATAAGCGTATGATAAAATTTGATTTACCAAAAAACCAATCTTCTATAATTAAAGTATTAGGAGTAGGAGGTGGCGGAAGCAATGCCGTAAATCACATGTGCAAACAAGGGATTGAGGGTGTTGACTTTATTGTATGTAATACTGATGCTCAGTCATTACAGCAAAGCCCGGTTCCAAACAAAATTCAATTAGGAGCAAATCTCACTGAGGGAAGAGGCGCAGGCAGCATCCCTGAAGTTGGCAAAAACGCTGCGATTGAAGATATTGATAAAATTGAAGAAATTTTAGAGAAAAACTCAAAAATGGTTTTTATAACTGCAGGAATGGGCGGAGGTACCGGAACAGGTGCTGCTCCTATCATCGCTGAAAAAGCAAAAGAAATGGGTATTCTTTCTGTAGGGATAGTAACTATGCCTTTTGCCTTTGAAGGGAGAAAGAGAAAAATGCAGGCTGACAATGGAGTCAAAGAATTAAAAAAGCATGTCGACACCCTGCTTATAATCTGTAATGACAAACTTAGAGAACTTTATGGAACTCTATCCATATCTAACGCTTTTGCCAATGCTGATAATATCCTTACTACAGCAGCCAAAGGCATAGCGGAAATTATAACACGGACAGGTTATATAAATGTAGATTTTGAAGACGTAAAAACAGTTATGAAAGATAGTGGCGTAGCTATTATGGGTAACGGTATGGCAGAAGGAGAAAACAGGGCCATTAAAGCAATTGAATCAGCACTATCCTCTCCCCTACTAAACGATAATGATATAAAAGGTGCAAGCAGAATACTACTCAACATAACAAGCGGAAAGGAAGAAGCTCTAACAGATGAAATAATGGAAATTACCGAATATGTCCAAACTCAAGCTGAATCCAACGCTGAAATAATATGGGGACTTGGTAATGATAACAACCTTGAAAATAGTATCAGCGTCACACTTGTTGCTACAGGATTTAAAGCCAATACCGACTTTGGCTTTGACTTTGAAAATGAAGAAAAAGAAAAAAAGGTTATTCCACTCGATAATAAAAAAGTTGATTCTACTAATTCTGTTACAAAAAAAGATAAACATGAATCTGATGAAATTAAAATAATCAATAAGTACCCTGAAAGAGAAGATAGTAGCCAAACTACTAATCCTGACAGCAAAGAGCAAAAGGGGAAAAACATTACTATAGAGTTTGATATAGAAAATGATGAAACTATAAAAAAACAAACCGGTATAGAAAATAAAAACGAAATTAGCGAAACAAATAAAGAAAGTGAACAAAAAACTGAAAATGACAGAATTAAAGATGATTTTCAGAAAAAAGTAAATGAAAGAGAAGATAAATTAAGAGAACTAAGCTTAAATCTTAAAACTCCCGATGGTTTACAAAATATTGAAAATGAGCCGGCTTACGTAAGACGAAAAGTGGCACTGAATAAAGTACCATCAAGCAGCGAATCTCATGTATCAAACTATACATTGGATATTGATAAGAATAATAAAACAAAAATCAAATCCAACAATTCATTTTTGCATGATAATGTTGATTAAAGTTTAGTTGAAATACAAGCATTTCAACTTGTATGTCAAATAACAAAACGACCCTTACAGAAAACCTCTGCAAGGGTCCTTTGTTTTTGTGGCTCAGCTAGACTCGAACAAGCTACTAAATAATTATGAGTTTTTATTTTTATTTAAAGACATAAAACCTAAAGATCAAGATTGTGTTGCTACTATTATAAAAAAATAGGGAGTAGTTTTTATTATATTTTTGTATGTTTGCATAAAATAAATACTTTTATAAGAAATCAATTATTTTTTAAACAATAACCTGTTCAACCCAAAAAATCAAAAAAACTACAAAACAATTACTATGAAAACATTACAAAGGTTAACTATATTTTTATTAGTGCTTGTGTATTCGCTATCAAGCAATTCGCAACAAAGAATAGTAATAAGCGACAAAGACGATCAACAAGCACATCCGTCAGCAGTTCTTGAACTTGTTTCTGAGGATAAGGGATTTTTATTATCCCGGATGACGGAATGGAGAAGAGACGCAATAGCTGACCCTGCTGAGTCATTAATGATTTTTAATACAACTAACAAGTGTATCGAGATTTGGTTAGATGATGACTGGCAGGAGTTTTGGTGTTTAGAGGGTTATGAACCCGAACCTTTTAGCTGCGGAGATACTTTCACCGATCCCAGAGATGATAATCAGTACAAAACCAAACTAATTGGCGACCAATGCTGGTTTATAGAAAATCTCAGGTTTGATAACGGTTGTACTAATATAACATGGGAAGAAAGCAATGATGTTGGTTGGTGTGGATGGAACGAAGGATCAGAATACACAGATGTTTATGGGTTACTATATCAATGGAGTGCTGCAATAGGAGGTGATGAACCCTGCAATGGCACAGGAGCTCCTCCGAATGATATTTGCAACACTCCCGTTCAGGGTATATGCCCGGATGGATGGCATATACCATCACCATATGAATGGATAACACTTAAAAAACAAATATGTATTAATGCCGGCAACGATAACTGTGAAACTGTATTTCCTTACAATGAAGACACCGGCTGGCGTGGAACAGATGAAGGATTCAGAATTAAAACTGAAGGGAATTCAACTTGGTGCTCCTATGACGTTTGTGGCACATCAGGGTTTAATGCCCTCGCCTCAGGATATAGAAATCCCTTAGGAGATTTTTTAAATTATGACAACCTTAACCTATATAGTCAATGGTGGACATCTTATGATGGTGTTAGCAATGAAAATATTGCCGGAAAAATAGGACTAACTTCTTATTATTGGTTTTATAATCAAATAGAATATAGTGGAATATTAAAAAATAGTTCATTGTCTGTTAGGTGTATAAAAAACCTTTAAAATAATTATTCTTTTTAATATATCACACCTGATGCCGGTGATTCATCATATTATTAAGGGTTTCTGCTTTCAGTTAAAGCAATTCTTATTAAATAACGGTTTTTTATACTTAATTAATTTATAAGAAAAACATAATGTTTATTTGTTAGTGGTTTGACCCCCTATTTTTCAGACAATCGTATAGATGGTTTAACAAATATACAAAATTTATTTTAACTTCTGATGATAAGGGTTTTCTTATGACTAGGTTAACAAGATATCAAAGGAATGCAATAGTAGATGGAATGCTGATCCGATAGTTAACAACCCTTGCCCAACAGGCTGGCGTGTTCCAACAGAAGCTGAATGGCAAGCAGAATCAGATACCTGGGATTGGTCCGAACCAGATGATACTCCCATAACAGAAGCCATTGCATCACCTCTAAAATTGCCCATTGCAGGCCGACGCCTCCGTGGCAATGGAGATATAAGCTCTGCCGGATCCCGTGGTGACTATTGGGCTAGTAATGTAGATGATGCTGACTCGCGATTCATTTATTTTGGCAGTAGTAGCGCCACAATAAGTAGTCTAAGTAGGTCTCAAGGAATATCTGTTCGATGCATTAAGGATGATAGACTAAACAACTAGGATATTAGCAAGTCTTCATATTACTAAAGCTAACTTGCTGGATTGTTTTTCCGGAATGCAAACATTGAAAATAGCAACATGTACAAATAGCAAAACTAGCTTGCATAACCACTTTGTTTAATTAAATTCATAATATAGGTTGAACATAAATAATAAACCATATCCTATAAAACGCATTGAAAATAGCTAGTCTTTAATACAACGCACAGCGTAGCCGTAAACTCTATTACTGCTTACCATCAAAACCGATCCCGCTTGTATATGAGGTCGGCGTGATTGTTCATTAACACTTACATCACTACTCCAGTAATATCCTATTACTCCGGCATTATCAAGAGAGCCGGCATTCCCCCCACGTCGTCCGGCTGCCGGAAGTTTTAAAGGAGAGTTAAAAGCTCCACCGGTCCCTGCAGGCGACCAAGAATCGACTTCCTGTTGCCACTCAGCTTCTGTTGGCAACCTATAACCATCAGGGCAAGGATCATTTATACCACCATCACCTTGCCATAAATCACTGTTAGGAGTTTGCAACCAATCTTTATTGGGGTCAGAGTCAGGATATATAATATATTTTTGATGATCCGGGTTATTTGTAGTTGACTTTATGTAAGTAAACCTATCGTTACCACAATCAACAATACCTGCATCGTACCCATCTTGACAATCCCTGCACTGGTGTCCATCTTTAAATCTTCCCCATTGAAAAAGATATCCGTAAGCATCCTCATCATCAATTGCTGTTGCTACTTGACTGGCACCAAGATTACGATCCATCCAAGTTCTATTTGTAATAGGATTAGTTACATCAACAATTTCTGTTGGAGTATCCCAGTCACAAAAAACAGGATCATCCGGCTCTATTTCTTCAATTTTACACCAAAGCTCATGCCAGCTATCATGAACATATATTTCAATACACTGACTGTCTTTGTTATAAACAATTAATGATTCAGCAGGATCAGAGATAGCATCTCTATCACTTGTTTCCATTCGAGGCAACAGGAAACCCTTTTCATCAGAAATTAAATTTAAAACAGCGGAAGACTCATCCACTGAAATATCTTTAGAACTTATTGTTACCTGAGAATTAGTTTTTGTCGAAAATGCAAAATTCAAGATTGCTACAAAAACAACAAATATTTTTATACTTTTCACGACTTAATAGTTTTAGTTTACAAAAAAATAGGAAAAATGATTAAAATAATTTATTTTGAATACAAATATAATTAAATAAAAAAACAAAAAACCCTTTTACAAAAAACATTTATTATGTTTTTCAATATATCAATAGCACTTTATGGAATACTAATGCATGTCAAGTTTCATAAGGTTATTTATAAAAACCTGAATTATCTATATTATGCAAATTTATAATACGAGTTTTCTAATAAAAATACAATAACTCAAATAATGTGTATCAATTTGTATGTCAAATAACAAAAAACCCCTCACAGAAAATCTCTGCAAGGGGCGTTTGATTTGGTGGGCCCAGCTGGGCTCGAACCAGCGACCAACTGATTATGAGTCAGCTACTCTAACCAACTGAGCTATGGGCCCGTTTTTTTAACTTTTGGATTGCAAAAATACAAAAATTTATGCAACTTTGCACTTATTATGAAAAAAATTAAAAATATTATTTTCGACCTCGGCGGAGTTATTGTAAATCTTAATGCTAACTTAACAATCCAAGCTTTTAACAAACTTGGAATTTCTGACTTTGACAAATTATATACTCTTGCGAATCAAAGTCAATTATTTGACCGCCTCGATCGTGGTGAAATATCCGATATGAACTTTAGAAACGAAATAAGAAATTTAACAGGATTAAATATTAGTGATGAAAAAATTGACGATGCATGGAATAAAATGATACTTGATGCACCTTATTCAAGACTTTCATTACTTGAAAAAGCAAAATCAAATTACAACACCTTCTTGTTAAGCAACACCAACAGCATACATATTAACACTTTTACCAATTATTTAAACAGTGAATACAATGTAAAAAGTTTGCAACACTATTTCAGTAAAAAAACATATTTAAGTTATGAAATCGGTATGCGTAAGCCTGAAAAAAGAATTTTTAATCATGTTATAGAAGACAGCAATCTTAATCCTTCCGAAACACTATTTATTGATGATACAATAGAACATATACGAACTGCTTCCGGCATCGGGATAAACTCCTATTTGCTTGAGCCAGACAAAGAAAATCTGGAAGATTTATTTGAAAACGGGATTTTAAAAAGAAGAATTATCAATCAGCAGTTAGCATAGCAAACAAAAAGACAAAAATCAAATATCTTTCAATATTCCTAATATTTCATCAAGGTTGTTTGAAGTGACTAACTGCATTCTTATCGGTTTAAAGTTTGGTATATTTTTAAAATAGTTGCCGTAATGTTTTCTCATTTCAAAAATCGCTATTTTTTCGCCTTTCCATTTAACAGAATTTTCAAGGTGTTTTCTGCAAATTTCAACTCTTTCTTTTAATCCGGGAGGAGGCATTTCTTTGCCTGTTTTTAAAAAATGTTTGATTTCTTTAAAAATCCAGGGATTGCCGATAGTTGCTCTACCTATCATTATACCGTCAACTTTATGTTCTTCCAGCATTTTTTTTGCACCGGCTCCATCAACTATATCACCATTTCCAATGATTGGTATCTTTATTTCCGGATTATTTTTTACTTCACCTATTAATTTCCAGTCGGCTGTTCCTTTATAAAGCTGTGCTTTCGTTCTTCCATGAATTGTTAGCGCTTTTATTCCTGCATCTTGAAGTCCGAGCGCGATATTCATAATATTTTTATTTTTTTCATCCCAGCCAAGTCGGGTTTTTGCCGTTACCGGAATATTGACAGCATCGACTATTTTAGCAGTCATTTCCATCATTTTCGGAATATTATTAAGTAGCCCCGCCCCTGCTCCTTTTGATGCAATCTTTTTTACCGGACAGCCAAAATTCAAATCAATAAAATCAGGCGACCTTGATTCAACGATTTTTGCCGCCTCAACCATTGAGTCAATGCAACTCCCGAATAATTGAATACCGACAGGTCTTTCTTTTTCGGAAAAATCCATTTTCTTAATGCTTTTTTCCGCATAACGTATTAATCCATCGCTACTAATAAATTCAGAACATAATACATCAGCACCGAATTCTTTACAAATATCTCTGAAGGGAGGATCAGAAATATCCTCCATTGGAGCTAAATAAAGAGCGTTTACAGGAAAAGCCGGTTTATTTGAATTTGACAAAAGTTTATTATTTATTTAATGTAAAAAATTTATTTATTACCTTTTCTGAATTGAGATGGCGTTATACCCATTAGTTTTTTAAACCATGTATTAAAAGAAGGCAAAGAATTGAAACCTGCTTCTTTAGATATCGCACTTAATGTCCAATTCTCATATTTTTTATCCAACAAAATATCCTTTACGTATTCTAATCTAAACTGATTAATAAAAGTACAAAAATTAACGCGTGCTTCATTATTTATAACATAAGACAAATATGTTTTATTTACTTTTAACTCTTCTGACAAATGATATATTGATAAATTAGGGTTCTTAAACAACTTTTTTTCTTTTATTTTATAAACCAATTTTGAATAAATTGTTTTTGATTTTTCTTCAGATAAAAGTTTTTTATTTTCACTCTCCGGAGTAGCACATTGATTAATATCCTTATCATAATCAACAACATTTGTTTTTGGAAATATAGTTTTTTGTTTTAACCCGGAATAAGCTAAAAAAGTAATAAACAATGTCGTTATTATATAATAAAAAGAACGAATGTTAGTCATTGGGACATCGCTCAATATGCCGGATATTAGATTATACATTAGTATATCCAATATCCAAAAAGTAATAAATGCTATTAAAAAAAACTTTAACCATTTTAGGTTTATTTCTTTATTATCATAGGAATAGTGTTGAACTTTTTTATAACTATGCTTTCTAAATAGCAAAATCATCGTTACTGTATAAGGTATAAACTGAGCAAAATAGGCTATTATTGATATTGCGCCAACTAATTTATGATCCGGCATTATATTATACAAAGAGTGGTCAATTAATAAAAAACCCAATTTAAAGCAAGAAACAGCAAAAACAATCTTTGCCGGCAAGTAATGCAAAAAATACAACTTTTTAAATTTGAAATTTTCAGTAGTCAATGATTTTGTATATAAATAATAGAAAGGAAAGAATGTCAGCAGAATTGAATATGCAAATGACTCTCCTATTTCAATTGACTTTGTTGTAGTAAAAAGATATTCTATACCAAGAAAATAAAAAACTGACACACACGCCATATATACCCCAAGCACTTTCTTATGCACAGGTTTTTCTGTAAGTAAGAAAACAGCAAATACTAAAGGAAGTGCTATCAGCAAAAATTCCAAAATATGATAAAATTCATACATCTAACTACCACATTAAAAAAATTAACTTTTTTTATAAATTCATTTACGACACAAAGATAACAATAATTAAACTTTATAAATTTTGAATATTAACTAAAAAAAATGACGTTCAATATTAATTTGATAAAACCCAAATTGCTATTTGAATGATAATTAATGTAGTTTTTCTTTTTTAAAAAATTGAAAAAATGTCCGGATAATTATTATTTTTTATATTTTAGCACAGCTATCCTGCTTTTTTTAGCAGACTTGTCAATTTTATGCAGACAAATACATAATTAAAAACCACTAAACTTATTAAAATTATGTCAAAATTGCTATTATTTCGTTATGTTGCTATTATTTGTTTATTTTTTTGTTTATCTACTTACCAAAGTTTTAGTACTTTAAATACAGTTAATAAAAAAAATATAAATTGTGAAGTGGAGAAAATATTAAATGATATTTATGACAATCACTCTGTTGACTTCAGCAAGCTATCAGAAGGGACATATAAAGAAGATGTTATTATAATAAAATTTTCCAGAGATTTTGAGGAGACTTTAAAAGCCACTGATTTTGAATTATCACAAAAGGGATATATAAAAACCGGCATAGAGGCAATTGACAAGCTAAACAAAAAACATCAAGTAGTTGAATACTTTTCTCAAATTGATTTTATATATGAAACGTCAGAAGCTTCACATCAATATAAAGACAGACATAAAAAGTGGGGGTTGCACTTATGGTATGAAGTAAAACTAAATGGCAAATCAGATATAAGAAATGTAATAGAAGATTTTTCAAGTCTTAAAAAAGTAAGGATTGCTGAACCTTCAATAATTATTAAACCTATAAAGCCGGTTGAAAGTTATAACAGAACTTTTAATATTGAAAAGCCTGATTATAATTCAAAATGGACTCCAAACGACCCATGGTATGATGCTCAGTGGGCTCTTAAAAACACAGGGCAACAAATACCTCCTCCGGACAATGGCTATCCTGGTGGACCATCAGGAGTTGCCGGCTGGGACATAAATATTGAAGATGCATGGGATATTGAAACAGGTAATCAAAATGTGATTGTTGCGGTTATTGATGGAGGTGTTGACCATCAAAATGCTGATATATCGGCGAATATGTGGTCAAATATTGGTCCTGACGGAAACAATACTGACGCTTCAGAGCATGGAACGCATGTTGCAGGCATTATTTCTGCCGTTTCTAATAACAATGCCGGTATTGCCGGTATTGCAGGAGGAAGTGGCTCCAATGATGGAGTCAGGATTATGTCTATTGATGTTTTTGAAGGAAGTTATGCTAACAGATTCCCTGCAGCAATGTTGTATGCAGCCGATAACAATGCTGCTGTTGCAAACATGAGTGTGGGAACAAATAATATTCCTGACTTAGGTTCAAATTTTCAAACAAATTTAGCTTATTTCCACACCAATGGTGGTGGAGCAGCTTCAAGCGGAGGAGTATCTATTGCTGCTGCGGGCAACAATAACAACACTAGCCCTATTTATCCCGCATATCTTAACGATGTAGTTGCCGTTGCCTCTCATGACAACAGAGGAATTAAACATGAAACTTCTACTTATGGCAATTGGGTTGATATTACAGCTCCCGGCGTTGATATATTATCTCTTTTACCGGGTAATCAAGCCGGATTTAATACCGGAACTTCAATGGCTTCACCTCATGTTGCCGGAGCAGCTGCACTTATTATATCTAACAACTATGGAAACATATCCAGAACAGATGTGATAGATGCTATAATTAGCAATGCCAGAACTGATCTTTATGACCAAAACCCTTCATACACAGGCCAATTAGGTGCCGGAGCTCTTGATATTTTTGCTGCTTTAGATGGTGATATAGAAACATACCTGGTAACTTTTACTGTAGTTGAAGATACCCCTCAAGAAAATCCTATTCAAAATGCAAATATTTCAGTAAACTCTCATCAGGAAACCACCAACTCATCCGGTCAAGCTATAATGGAATTACGAGATGGAAACTACGAAGCTAACATTAATGCTGCAGGGTATCAGCCGGAATCTGCTTCATTCTCAGTACAAGGACATAATAAGAGTATCACAATCAGAATGAGTGAAAGCGTTGAAGAGCCTTATAATTTATCAGTTACTACTGCTGGAGTAAATGCCGGAGAAGCATTATTTGAATGGAATACAGGGGATAGAACAGAATGGATTAACTGGGATAACGGTGAAGTTAGCGGAAATATCGGAATTCATCAATCATGGTGGACTTCTGCAATACGATTTGAAACACAAGATTTGTCTAATTATCATGGCTGGGAAATTGAAAAAGTTAGAGTTTTTGTTAATGATTTACCAACAGGAAATGCTATTGTAAAAATATGGCAAGGAGCAAATGGAAGTAACTTAACAGAAGTTGCCAGTCAAGCGTTTTCTCCAAGTCAAAACTCATGGAATGAAATAGAATTAAATAACACACACACCATTAATTCCGCTGAAGAGTTATTTATTGGTGTTGAATGGAACGACCCGGGAGAGGATTACCACATTGCAGGAATTGATGATTCTCCAACAGTTGAAAACAAAGGTAACTTAATAATGCTTGGAACCGTTCCCGGGACTTGGCAACACTTATCAAATTTTGATATTTCAGGAAACTGGAATCACCAAGCTCTTATAACCAGTAGCGGAAAAGAATCCAAACTAACTAAAAACAATGAGAAGTCTTTTGCTGGCTATAATGTTTTCTTGGATGGGAGCCAAGTTGCCAATGAAATTCAAGACAACAGTTATTTATTTACTATGCTTGCAGAAGGAAATTATACAGCAGGAGTTCAATCTGTTTTCAATAACGGGTCTTCAAGTATTCAAGAAATTGATTTTGAAATAACAAACGGTGTAAGCTTTTCTGTTACTTTTAATGTTATTGATAATTCCAGCTCTCCTATTAACGACGCTGTTATCAATATTGATGGTACTAGTTATAGTCAGGGACAATACGTTTTTAATGATGTTGTTCCGGGATCTTATAACTATAGTGTTTCAAAATCAGGTTATATAACTGAATTCGGAACATTTGAAGTTTCCGATGATGATAAAACCATAACAGTTGTTTTAGAAGAAGGAGAAGACCCAACTTATGATATTAACTTTCAAGTTTATAATGAAGAGGATAGCAGTCCTGTATTTAATGCTGTAGTAACCCTTGATGGCACAGCAAATCCTCAGGGAGATTATATTTTTAATGATTACCATCCCGGAATTTATAACTACTCTATTAGTGCTTCCGGTTATGAGAGTAAAAGCGGGACTGTAAGTGTTACAAACTCAAATGTTACCGAAGCTGTTTATTTAACACCCGAAACACAACAATACAGGCTAACTTTAAGAAGTAGTCCAAGCCAAGGCGGAACTGTAAGAGGTGGAGGCGAGTTTGAAGAAGGTGCTTCTGTTACTATAAGGGCAACTGCTAATGATGGATATTCTTTTAGTAACTGGAGAGATAATAACTCTACTATTAGTACAAGCAGAATATATACATATACTATGCCCGGCAGAAATGTTACTATTACGGCTAATTTTGATGCCATTAGTAATATTTGTGACTTGAACAGTAAAGAAAAGATTTTAGTTTACCCAAACCCCGTAAACAATACTGCTTTCATTGAGTCAAACGACATTATTAAAAAAGTAGAACTATTTAACATAAACTGCAAAAAAATCTTCTCTGAGGAATACTTGGGTGTTAAAAAGTATGATTTTTGTGTTAATAGTTTTGAAAATGGTCTTTATTTTATAAGAATCAGTACAAAAAATAATATTGTTACTGAAAAAATTAATATTGTTAAATAATCTAAGATGCCCAACTTGTAAAATAACCAAAAAATTAAGCAATACTAAGCAACAACAGACTTATCTTATTCAAATATAAACAAATCTAAAATATTTAAATCTTTTCAATAGTTGTCCTGATTCAGGAATCAGGACAACTATTTTTTCATACTTAATATAATTTTTGTATCTTAGTTTATTAGAAATTTTTAAAAATAATTGCTAATTAAATTTTTAAAGATTATGCAACACAATAAACTCTTCAAAAGCAAATACTCGTATCTGCTTGCTTGCTTTTTTTGTATATTTATTCTATCTAATATAAAAGCACAAAAAGGAAGTAATGACGGAATTTCTTTAAGTAATGACGGCATTCAATTACCTCACGAATCTGCTTTGCTTCACCTTATATCTGAAGATAAAGGTGTTTTACTACCAAGGATGGATAATTCGCAAAGATATCAAATCAAAACTCCCACTGAAGGTTTATTGATTTATAATACCGAAAGTGACAGGTTAGAGATATACTTAAATGACGGCTGGTATTACCTGGGAAGCGAACAAATCGGTGTAGCTTCAGGTACTGCAACTCCGGGATCAGGAGGATTTGCTATTAGTAGCCAACTTAGCTACGAAATCTCACCATCGGCTATCTTAGATATTGAATCTTATGAAAAAGGATTTTTGCTTCCTAGAACAAGCGATATTAATTCTTCTCCTGCTGATGGGCTTATATTTTATGATACTTCAACAAATAAACTTAAATTTTATAATAATACGGAGTGGAAAACTCCTTGCCATGAGTTTATAAACTCTGATTACGCATCAGGGACTAATGAAAGCGATGGTATGTTGATTACGGATCAAGAAATTGCCGACCCAAATGATGCTCATCATAGTGCAATAGTGGAGATTAGAACCGTTGAAGGCAAAGGGCTTCTTATTCCTGCTGTCACAAGTGCAAATAGAGATAATCTTGCACCCGAGCAAGGGCTAATTATTTATAACGCGACCGACAAAAAAATTAATTATACTGACGGCTCTTATTGGTATGAAATTGTTGATTATATACCATCACAACCGGGAGAAATATCAGGAGATGAAAATATCTGTGAAGATGCTACAGGTTTAGAATACAGTATATCTGAAGTCGCCGGAACAACAACATATAATTGGTCTGTTCCCGGCGGATGGACTATAACAAGCGGACAAGGAACGACGACTATTAATGCTGACGCAAGTTCTACAAGCGGAAATGTTTCCGTAACTGCCGAAAATGCTTGTGGAGAAAGTGCTTCAAGAGACTTATATGTTAATGTTGATGAAATTCTCACTGCTGATAACACAACTGATGACAATGATTTGTGTGACCAAACAACAAGGAACTTGTCAGGATCACCTGCAGGCGGAGACTGGAGCATAGTGTCAGGGCCGGGATCTATCACTGGAGCAGAATACACAGCTGATGGAACGGGAACTGTTATAATCAGATATACGGTAGATGCCGGGGAATGCCCTACAACAACAGATGATGTTGAATTTGAAGTTGTGGATGTTCCCGATGCACCAACAGAAGGAAGTCACGACGAAAGTAGCACAGAGATAGTATGGAACTGGGATGCACCGACCGAAGGATTTGACGTTGTAGGATACTACTGGCATGATCAGGATGAATTAGATGGAAATGAGATAGATAGAGGCAGTAATACATCATATACCGAAACCGGTTTGGATTGCGAAGAGTCATATACAAGGTATGTATGGGCTTATAATGACTGCGGAGTGTCTGATATGCTTACAATTACCGGAAATACTGATGATTGTTCTATTTGTGGAGAAGATTTTGGAGACCCTTGTGATGGAGTTACTTCACTTACTTATCAAGGATTTGAATATAATA
>PWLF01000009.1 GCA_003559475.1 Bacteroidales bacterium | reverse complement strand
GAAGGCACATAGCCGTCGTTATATCCTTCAATAGGGAATGCTCCAACCGACCAGTAAAAGTCTTCAAACCAGTGAGTGTTTGGAGCAGAGCCAATGTATGCAACAGCTCCTTTGTTTTCTGCTCTGACCCATGCTTCTCCAATGCTCTCGGAATGGCTGAATAGTCCGCTTTGACAACAATTGCCTATAGCAAGAGGATATTTACCGGCATTTGTCATATTATGAATATCACTAACTGACAGCCTAGGATTCCCCCAGCTTGTAGGACTACAATGAGCAGTATAGTTGATCAGACTAACAGCTATTCTTTCTTCATCGTAGCAACCATCATAATCATCAAGATAATTATTAACATTGATAAAACCGTTGACTGCATTAAAATAGTTCTCCGTTCCATAGTCAACTGTTGGTTGACCCACACGAGGATTCCAAAAATTATCATGTCCGGCTATTAGCGTAATATCATTTAGAAAAGAAGGATCATCAAATTCATATTTTTGATAATAAATAATCTTATCAATTTGATTTTCAAGCTCTTCGGCGTTTCTCGCAGATAGCCTTCCTAAGTACATATCAGGAAAATAATCATCGGTAACAGATGCATAGTAAAGATCTGTCACCTGATTTGATGATGAACCAATAGCTGAAGCAGGCAATTTTTCAGTATCTCCAACTAAAACTATAAAAGTAGGAGAAGGCGATTCAGGAGTTCCCGCATTATATTGATCATGAATAAAGGTTTTAATATCAGACGCAGAATCTCCGATATCATCTGTATAAGCTTCAATAATTTCAAAGCCTTTTATAGTTTTCCATTCAATAAAAGGTTGTAAAGTTTCTTCAAAATCAGGATGAGAAACCACAACCATTTTTATTGGATATTTAGTTAAATCCGGATAATCATCGAAAATATCTTTTGTGCTAAGCGGATTAATAACTTGATTATAAACTACTTCAAAATATGGAGAAAAAGTTGATGCTCTATGATAATTCGTTAATTTTTCATCGGCACCGGGAAATTGAATCTCTATTTGGATATTATTATAAACTTTTATCGTTTCTTCAGCAGGATTGTATTTTACAGGCGCTACCGTGAGCCTGCCAATGCGAATTCCCCTTAAAACCCCCAAATCTTCAACGGAAACAAGCTCATGTTCAATATAATCAGATTTTTGGTAATAGTTTGCTTGTAACTGAAACGGAACAGTATTTATGTCTTGATCTTTTCTTGGAGAAGGTTGAACAGGCATAACAGGATAAGTGATATCATAATCGGACAGACTATATTCTTCAACCGAATAATCTTTTATTTTTACTTTAATATCAGCTCCTAAAGGTATTTCAATAAGCTTTTTTTCAGCAGGAAGTTTCGGAGTTCCTAAAGAACCGACGCTATATCCTTTTGGAAGAAAAAGCTCTGCAAAAGTGCCATGCTCAGTTTCGACATTAAAAAAATTAATTTCATCAAATGCTAAATCTATGTGGGTTGATGTGAAATCAACTTGTTTAACTTCTAAAGACCTCTGTTCTGATTGTAACTTAATTTGAGATCCTTCAGCTATTATGGCTGATAAAAATAAAAAAAACAAATAAAGGAAAATATATCTCTTCATTTTTTTAATATAATTTTTTTCAAATAAGATACTAATTAGTAAAAATACAAAAAAATAATGAAAAAATACTATAATTAAAACAATTATTTTATAATAATGTTTATTCAGGGCGAATATTTTCAATCATTACAAACAATCTTCTTAAAGGAATGATAACAGATACAAAACCGATAAAAATAACAGTACTAAACACATAAAAAAAGTCAAGCCATTGCATATTCACAGGATAAGCATCAATAAGATAAGCTCCTGTTGCTTGAATTTTAACTAAGCCGTAATGAATTTGTAAAAAACAAATTAACCAACCCAAAAATAAGCCTAACACTGCCCCTGTGAGGCTTATTAACATTCCTTCAGCAAAGAATATTTTTCTTATAAGCTGTTTTCTAGCGCCCATACTCCATAAAACTGCAATATCTTTCTTTTTTTCAATTACCAGCATAGTAAGTGAGCCAATAACATTAAAAGTTGCAATAATCAAAACTAATGTCAGTATTAAAAAAATCGCAAATTTTTCTGACCGCATTACTTGATATAGAAACTCTTGCTGTTGAAAACGATTTTTAACCTCAAATTTATCTCCTGCAATTTCTGCAATTCTTCTTTGAGCTCTATTAATATTAAAATTTGGGTCAATAGAAACCGCTATTGCAGAAACATGGTTGTCATAATTAAGAAGATCTCTTGTGAGTCTTATTGGAGCAAAAACATATTCCATGTCATACTCAAGATGAATCCCAAAGATTCCTGAAACTGTATTTGAACTGGCATTAAAAGCTTGAGCTGGATGCATAGATACAGTATGCCCTCTTCGTGGAACATAAATTGTGGTCGGATTCATAAAGTCCTCTATTCTTGCATTTAAAGCATGAGCAACACCAATGCCCATTACAAGATAATCCATATCTCCATGATTTAAAATAAAATTGCCTTCAACCAACATAGTATCTATTCCTGTTATATTTGAATAATGCTCATCAACCCCACGGAGCCTAACTAAATGTTGCCTGTCTTTATATTTTAATAATGCCGACTCTTCTAATACTTGACTAAAACTAATAACACCCGGAATATTTTTTACTTCTTCAGCAGGAAAATCATCTATATTAAACGTTTTTCCATGTTTTAATGTTATCTCTATATCAGGATTAAAAGTATTGAACATGTTCATTATAAGCTTTTCAAAGCCATTAAAAACGGAGAGTACTATTATTAATGACATAGTCCCTACTGCCACACCAATTACTGACACCAAAGTTATAATATTTATGGCATTGTGAGATTTTTTCGCCAGCAGGTATCTTTTTGCTATAAATAGTACAAATTTCAATCCCATGTTAAGATTTATCTGTTAAATAAATTACTTATACGCTTTTACTAAAAGCCCTGTTCCTGTTTTATTTTTGGTTTTTAAATCAATAAAATTTAAAAGAATACAAAAAGGCATTACTAAAATATAATACAAAAAAATTACAGGAACCATAGCTTTAAACTTGCTCATTAATAATGGATATTTTATTGATAAATACCATGACAGGTTACCAAATTTTCCATAAGTATATTTAATATCGACCTTATCAAACCCCGCATTTTTTAGCTTTCTTGTAATTTCATCAATACTATAGCCCTCTCTTACATGTTCTTCAATAAATGAACTTTTATTCTTTTCCGTTATTCCTGACCCCCCTTTATTTGAAGGAGTACTTATAATTAAAAAACCATTTTTTTTTAAAGAGGCATAAAAGTTTTTGAACACATCCTCATCATTTTCAATATGCTCAATTACGTCAACGGAAAGAACAAGGTCAAATTTATTCTTTTCATAAAAAACAGTTATGTCCTTAACTTTACAACTTACATTATTGATTCCTGCCTTATTGAAAAATATTTGACATTGCTCAATTTCATCTTTATTAATATCAACACTTGTTATATTCCATAATGGATTTTTTTTTGCTAAAAAATAAGAGTAAATTCCAAATCCACTCCCTGCATCTAATACTTCCACCGGTTTTTTTGTGATGTTATCTTTGAGTTTATTCAACTCTCTATAGACATGCCAAGTTCTCAAAAGCAGTATATTTAAAAGGCGATAAAAAAGTTTTCTTAAAAAAATTGAAGAACCGTAAATTTTTTCTATCTTTTTTTTAACCTTCTCGTAGTGCATTTTCTTTCGTTGAGTTAATTATTTAAGCAAATTCTCAATGTTTTCGATATAGTCCAAACTATCATCAATAAAAAATCTAAGTTCAGGAATAGCTTTTACTTGATTTTTAATTTTAAAACCAAGTTGCTTCCTTATTTCTTTTGTATTAGCTTCAACAATTTTTATTGTACTTTTGGGATCTTTACCATAAACACTAAGAAAGACATTTGCAATTGACAAATCTCGTGTTACATTAACTCTAGTGACAGTAATTAACGCCCCTTGAAACATTTCTTGTTCAAGTTTTCTAAAAATTTCTGCTAAATCTCTCTGTACAAGCCTTGATACTTTATTTTGCCTTGTTGTTTCCATATTTGCAAAGATACAAGAAATTAAGGAAATTCTATATTTGTTTTCTAATTTATTATTTATGTTTTTTGAAGATTTATTTGCTTTTACACATTTTTTACCCTAATTTTATATTTTATTAATAAATTTGAGTTGTTAATTTTAAAAAAGTGATTTATTATGTCTTCAACTTCAAAATTTAAGTATCAAGAACCTTTTCCATTAAGTAAAGATACAACAGAGTACTATTTACTAACTTCTGATTTTGTTTCTTTAGAGGAGTTTAGAGGTCAAAATATCATAAAAGTAAAGAAAGAGGGTTTAACTAAGTTGGCTGAAACAGCTTTTCGCGACAGTGCTTTTATGTTAAGGACAAGCCATATCAAGCAAATTGCTTCAATATTAGATGACCCTGACGCAAGCCAAAATGACAAATATGTTGCATTGACAATGCTGAAAAATGCAGAAATATCAGCCAAAGGAGTGCTCCCTTTTTGTCAAGATACAGGAACAGCTACAATAATAGCAGAAAAAGGTCAAAATATTCATACAGATGGGAATGACCCGGAAGCTTTGTCATTAGGGGTCTTTAACACATTTGAAAATGAAAATTTGAGGTATTCTCAAGTAGTTCCTTTTGATATGTATAAAGAGAAGAACTCAGGGACTAATTTACCTGCACAAATTGATATTTACGCTAAAGATGGTGAAGAATATAATTTTTTATTCGTAGCAAAAGGTGGCGGATCATCTAATAAAACAGCATTATATCAAGAATCGAAAGCGCTTTTAAACCCTGAAAAACTGGAAAACTTTCTTGTTGAAAAACTTAAGTCTTTAGGCACAGCAGCGTGTCCACCATATCATGTAGCATTTGTAGTTGGAGGAACATCAGCGGAAGCTTGTTTAAAAGCAGTTAAGCTTGCTTCTACAAAGCAATTTGACAACCTTCCGGATAAAGGCAATGAGGGAGGCCAAGCGTTTCGTGATAAGGATTTGGAAAACAAAGTTCTTAAAGCTGCTTGCGATTTGGGAATAGGAGCACAATTTGGAGGCAAACATTTTGCTTTAGATATAAGAATTATAAGAATGCCACGTCACGGCGCATCTTGTACCGTCGGAATGGGAGTATCATGCATAGCTGATAGAAACATTAAAGCTAAAATAAATAAAGATGGGATATGGGTTGAAAAACTTGAAGATAATCCCGGAAGATTTATACCAAAAAAGCTTCTTAAAGAAAGTGATACAGAAGGTGCTGTAAAGGTTGATCTTAACTGTCCAATGAAGGATATATTAACTCAACTATCCTCTTACAAAGTAGGGACAAGATTATCATTAAATGGGACAATTATAGTAGGACGAGATATGGCACATTCAAAATTAAAAGAGCGACTTGATAAAGGAGAAGATTTGCCTGATTATATTAAAGATCATCCTATTTATTATGCCGGTCCTGCAAAAACACCTGAAGGAATGGCATCAGGTTCTTTTGGTCCAACTACTGCAGGGAGAATGGACTCTTACGTAGAGTTATTTCAAAAACATGGCGGAAGTATGATAATGATAGCTAAAGGCAACAGAAGTCAAGTAGTTACTGATGCATGTAAAAAGTATGGTGGCTTTTATTTAGGAAGCATTGGCGGACCTGCAGCTATTTTAGCTCAGGAAAACATTAAAAAGGTTGAACTGATTGAATACCCTGAGCTTGGGATGGAGGCAATTTACCGTATTGAAGTTGAGGATTTTCCGGCATTTATTTTAGTAGATGATAAAGGTAATGATTTTTACAATAGAGGATAATATTTTTTACAGTTATAATAAACAAAAAAGCTGCTTGTCTTTGCAAGCAGCTTTTTTATTTATATTATTTGAAAAATTAATTCTTATATTTTCTTTAGAACTCCCATAGATCGTGTTCCGCATAACGCACTTCATTAAATACTCTTTCCGCTTCCAGTAAAGCATCCAATCCTGTATAATAATCCTGTATCATTCTGTCATAAACATTGGATTCTTTAACTGCATAACTATTGAACATTCTACGTAGGAAGAGATCATCGAAAGAAATTCTAGCAGCATCACTATGGCGGTTATAAACTTCTTCATTAATCAATATATTTCTTGCCTCCGGGAAATACACCCAAAAAATAGGCTCAAATCCGATAAATTCTCCGGTTTCCACATCAAATCTTTCACGTCTCGGACTCACACCAATAATTCTAACATCCAATAATGATCTTTTTTGATCTATAAACCAATCTTCTTTTACACGCAATCTTGTAACATCAGCTGGATCGAAAGAAATAGTATACGAGGTATCTGTTCCATCATCTAATGTCATTGTTCTTGTTTCTTCAAGATAATCCATAACTTCATCAGGAGTTAACATTATCGTAAAGTCATCTTGATGTCCATCGTATGCTCTAATACTTCCTTCACGTACGGCATCATACAAAATCTGTGTAAGATTTCTTTTACCACTAACTTCTTGTTTCGGGTAATATAAAGTTTGATTTATTTTCTCTCTAAAATCAATATCTTGCCATAATCTTTTTGAATACATTATATCAGCTTCTCTGACATATATAAGTTCAACAGCTTCACGTTGTTTTAAATCAAGCTCCTCATCCGTTCTATCAGTTTCATAAAACCTATCAGGTGGAGGTGCGTCTCCAAATTGAGCTTCTACTTTGCATATTGAGCCGGATAATAATATTATTACCATTACAAATGCTGTAAGAATTAATTTTTTCATAACACTTTAGTTTTTAATTTCAAAACTTATTAATTTAATTTGTAATATATTAGTTACAAACATTAACAAACAAAATACCCATTTATCTAATTCTCAAAGAAACCGGAGCTAATTCTCTTTCTAACCCGTCGGCAGCCGGTTTTGTTCTGATATCTGTAAATGTTATTCTTGAGCCTCTTCCCATTCTTTGTATTTGATTTAACATTTCATCTGTAAGTCTGTTAGTTGAAGAACTTCTTTCCCAGTAGTCTCCTCCCACTACAGCATACATAGAAAAAGATGCTATTTCAAAATCCATATCAAAATCAAAGTCTTCAGGCATAGCTGCAGATACTACAGGGCTTACTCTAATTCTATCTCTATCAATATCTCCGGATTCTATACCCGCCACTCTTGGTGTTGGATCAGGAATTGTTCGTACTCTAAACTGACGGGTACCCATAGACCTGGTAGTTCCTCCTATTCTAGCATTTACGCTTACTGTAACATTATCAACAGTTCCTGGAACCCTAACTATATAATTCCCTCCACCTCTTCTTGTAATAGAGCCTCCTGATATCGAAGCATTTATATTTTCATCCGTTAACCCTGGCACAGATACAGAAACGGGATTATCAATACCTGCATAAAAAACATTCATTGCATCAGCAGAAACTGTAACTGATGGTGCTTGTACCATATATTCGCCTTCAAACGGATATTCTTGAATTATTCCGGCAGGAGTTATTACCTCAATGACTCCGCTAAAGTTTTGAGCTCCTTCCCTTCTAGCGGGAATATTTAACCTTCCAATTCCATCTTCAACAGGAACCTCTCTGCCATTTACTCTAACTGTCGGCTGTTGTCTTGTATCATAAGCAGCAACGAAAACTTCGGCTTCATAAGAATCTCCAGCCATTACAATTTGGCTCCGAGGAACTACTCGTGCTTCGATTTGGTCAAAAGTAAAATCATCTTCGGTAATAGCAGAATATAAAGTTGATATAATATCAAATTCAACGTTACGTACTTCACCTATAAAGCGACTTAAATTTGTTGCAGAAGCCACGGGGGGGATTCTATCAAACATGGCTCTTTGCCAGGTAATTTCATCACCTCCTTCAGTAAAAAATGGACCTTCGGTATCAAGTCCTATTCTAATTTGTTCCCTATGATTTGAATCTAATAGATTAAGAACTGCCTCCCTATATTCTTCGATTGTTTGACGAAGCCAATATGCTCTTGAACCTTCTGATCCTGATTCAACATCCATCCCACCATCCATATTTTCAACCATCCAATATCGTGTTGTTCTACTATAATTATCTTTGTTTCTAAGTTCCATAAGACTCATTGTGTCGGCTCTTTCAAAATCTATTCCATCTGCCACAGCCATTGTCATGCTTCTTAAACTATCAATCATATTTGCTAAATTTTCAGAAAGCGCCCTTACTTCTTGAGCTCTCCCATAATAGGGATATACTAAATCTTCTGAAATAGCTCTTTGTTGGTCAAAATCTCTATAAACCAT
>PWLF01000281.1 GCA_003559475.1 Bacteroidales bacterium | reverse complement strand
GCGTGGCTACGAATCCTTGTCTGAGTATTTCCTTAAAATCTGACCAACCTGTAGCGAACCGCCGTATACGAGACCCGTACGTACGGCTTGCCCCGTTAAATAAAGATCTTCAAAGAATACATGATTTTTTTAATGTATTATTTAACGGGGTGAATGTGAAAGGCTCTCCCCGTCAGAATTTCTGGCGGGGCAGTCTACTCGATTGTGGTTCGTTTGTATTTACATCGCTTTGAAAACCAGCCTTTTATTTGCTCATATTTCCACTTCCCTTTAGAAACTAAAATTACCATTTCATACTTTTCATCTTGAGTTGCTTCGATATCAAGTTCAGACTTTAAAAGCAAAAGTCTTGCAAGAACATATCCAGTTCTTTTGTTGCCATCTATAAATGGATGGTTTGTTATAATGCTTTCCAGAATTGCTGCGGCCTTATCAATCGGATCAGGATATAGTTCTTGTTTATCAAAAGTCGCAAATGGTCTGGTTATTGCAGAATTCAAAGAATTTTTGTCTCTCAACCCATGACTTCCTCCAAAATGGTCTATGAGTAGTTTGTGTATATTAAGTACGTCATCTATATCTATCATTTTGCAAGTTTCTCCAGAAGTTCTTTGTCATCGTGAATAATTTTCCGTAGATAATTTGATAATTCTGCTTGGTCCTTTGTATATTTTTGGGCTTCTCTCAAGTAATCAAGCAGGTCTTGCAAAACATTTTCCGGGACATTGTCTAAAAGTCTTTGGATTTCTGTTTTTAATTGCTGTGTAGTCATATTTCTTATTTTTCTATAAAATTACAAAATTTCCAATAAAATATTAGATGTTTTTAAAGAAGTTAAATGAACCACAACTCATTTAATAAATACTACCCCAAACACCCAAAAAGTATACATATACGTCTAAAACAGTCTATATTATGCACTTTTTTGTAGCTTTCAGGTGAATTTTATTTCTTTATTAATCGAAATTTATTTAACAAAAATATAAATATTTATTTAATAAATTGGTTCTCCCGGCTCTCTCCATCGTATTTCATAATACCCCGGTCTTTCTTCAACAGATTGTTTTAAAAAATCTTGCGGGTATCCCGTTCCTGATGGCCAGTCCGTTACGTCAGGTGTTTCTCTGATATATCTGTCATTATATTTCGCAAATATATAGTATCCCAACTCTCTCCACCTTTTAACTGTATATTCGGCATTGTTGATGCTGAAATCTGTAAGATATTCTATGACCAGTTCATGGTCGCCTGTTTCGTATATTTTTTCAGCTGAAATATCTATAGCATCGGTCATAGTGTGTGCGCGTTGCTCAATTTCTTTTTGTACTTTTTTAATGTCATCAATTATGATATCATACATGCCATAAGCGTAGTTATTCACAAGATTAAAAACCCAATAAGCTGACTCCCAGTCAAATTCAACTGCATTTCCGGTCATCAGTGATTTAGGGGTGTCGTTCATTCCCATGTACAGAGGCATAAATGCATTAGAATAAGTGTCATCAACGGAGTACCAGCAAATACCTCCAATTTCGTCGGGTAGCCAGTTTCTTGCTTGTGTAATAAAAGAAAAGGCAGTTTGAACTTGCGATATTGTTCGCTCCCAGGTATATGTCATTTCTTTGCCGTCATCATCAAGTTCAAATAGTAATGGTCTCCAGCGATAAGGGTTATTAAATGGTCCTGCTGCAAAACCTTCACCGGTATAAAATGGGGTGTCATGAAAATGGTCACGTACAAAAGCAATCATATCTTCTATGGATATTTTCTCATCTGGTTTGATAAATAAAGGGTATGGTTCAGCACCTTTAACGGCTCTCCAGTAATCCGGCGAAAATTCTTTTGATGGTGCCGCTCTTCTGTAAACGCTCCATACACGACTTTCGCATAATAATAAAGATGTTGGAGTCACGGGATCATAAGCATCTACGAAGCTGAAATCTTTTTTATCACCATCAAACCATCCCATTTTACGTGCAAAATCAACTACATCATCTGCCCACATCCAGTTTTCAGTATCGTTCCAGTCAACTTCGCGAATACGAGCTTGATTGGCATGAGCAGCGATATATCCTTCCGGGACTCTTGCGGCAACCCAAACAGCTCCTTCGCCGTGCTTGCCTTTGCCTATAAAATCCACAACCCATGCTTCATTTTTATCGGCTATAGAAAAAGATTCTCCGGTATCTTTATATCCGTATTTTTTTGCCAGCTCATCCATAATTTTAATTGCTTCGCGGGCTGTTCCTGCTCTTTGTAAAGTTGTCCACATGAGGTTGCCGTAATCGAATAACCCGTCACCGTCATGAAGTTCTTCTCTGCCGGTAAACGTAGTTTCTGCAATAGAAACTTGTCTTTCATTCATGTTTCCTATAACTTTGTATGTACGTTCAATTTGTTCAATTTTACCAATGTATTCACCTTCTCTGAAACCGAATAGTTTTAAGGAATCTCCGGGCTCATATCTGCCTCCGGGGTAACACTGTAATGGAGCCATAAACCCTGCTACGTCGTACAAATAGCTTGTCATCACACTGCCGTCAGCACTTGCACCTCTTGAAACAAGCACGCTGGTGCATGCTTTAGTATTTTGTGTTGATTTAATAATTAATAATCCTATAATTGCCAAAAAAATAAAATGCATTTTGTTCATGTTGATTAGTTTTAAGTTAAAAATATTTTAATCTGATTCTTTAAGGCATCTTACTATGCCTCCATAATTTTTGTTTGAATCACTATGCGCAATATGGTCATATTCACTGCGCATGGTAAATCTGTAGTAGTTAAAAGCAGAAGACGGTGTAGTTGTGTTAATTGTACATACCGTTCCTGCTGATACCGGATAATTTCCATAGTGATGGCGATTACCTGCTGAGATTGCCGAAAAGCCAAACATATCAAAACCGAAGGCAGTACTATGAGATCTCCATCTCGGATGATCATCTGAAGCAACGTTGCATTCACCTCCAAGCGGAGAGTCTATTCGGCGACAAGATTTAAGAGCACCACCTACATTATCCTCATCAATATCATCGTAATTATCTATAATATAATCTATTAATTCTTCAAATTCTTCTTTTTCGGGAACTTTCCATCCGTCAGGACAAAGACCTCTGCCATCAACAACAGCATACCAGTTATATATTTTTCCATAAAGTTCAGCCATTTCTTCATCAGAATCAATTCCTTCAACTTCTTCATGTGGCCACACAGAGTATGCTCCTTCGTCAGTATCACCCCATTCTGTATCTGATAGCCCTGTGGGTATTTCTGTTCCATCATTATATCTTGATACTCTCAGGTTTTTTCTTAACCAGCATTGATCCCCAATTAATACAGTAGGATATTCGTTGTCGTCAATATCTGTAACAGTTGGAGTTCCCGGGCAAGGTGGAATAGAAAAGTTTGCAGTTAGCGTAACACTATTATCAGGCATTGTAAACTGAAAACTTTCATCTTCGTTAATAACTGAACTGCTTTCGTCAGTCCAGTTTTCAAATATATAGTTGCCTTTTGCTGTAGTGCTAACATCAATAATATCACCTTCATCATAATGACCTTCGCCTTCAAGAATTCCGGCTACTAAAGGATTTGACTTTAGTTCTAGTTTTAAAATATCTAAACACCATAGTTCATTCCATTCTCCATCAATATACACATCAATACACTGTGAATCTTTATTATATATTAAAAGAGATTCAGCAGGGTCTTGAATATCATCTCTTTTATTACTTGTTAAGCGTGGTAATAAGAAACCTTTTTCAGTAGATATTAAATCGAGAATAGCGGAAGCATGAGGTTCCTGATTATCTTTATCACTGATAACAACATTATTCTGTGAAAATAAACTCACATTAATAATTAATAAAATAGCGAAAAGTGAAAAAATGATTTTTTTAAACATAGTTTTAAAAGTTTTTTAGTTATACATATTACTTAATTAAGGTATTTATTCTTTTACGCATCTTACTGTTCTTGAATAAGTTATAGGGTATTGATTGTCCCGGCTTATAGTGCTTTCCTCTCTATCTATGCGTCTTCTCCAACGACTTTCTCCTTCTTCTTTGGATGATGTCCACCAACTGCAATCTCTTCCAAAATTTGCGGAGATATTAGGCATAATAAATCCTGTAGGTAGGGCATTAAAGCCGGATTCATCAAACCCGGGAGTAGTAACAATCACCTCTTCCTCGCCCCAAAGTTGAGCATTAGTAGCTAATTTGCTTCCTTCATTAGTTCCTCTTTCCCATTCAACAAGGTCAAGATCAGCAGGGTCCATACTTAACTCTTCTTCAAGAATTTTCCAATCATCATCTGTAGGTAGGCGCCATCCATCAGGACAAATATCATTTTCGGGCTCCGAACCTTCTCCGCATGTTGCCATATTCCATCTATAATGAGCACCATAATTATTACAACTGTCAATTTGATTATTATAACAATATTTTTTAATGTTATTACAGTCAGATCCTTGTTCTTCAGCAATATCAACTCTTGTCCCTACATTTAAATTTTCGGCAAACCAGCATTGACTTCCTATTTCGACAGTAGAATAATATTGACCTTCATATAAAATCGGGTCACCACAGTCTGAAGGGTCATCAGGAGTATATTCGAAGTTTGCGGTAATGGTTATATCTTCAGCAGGCATTGTAACATTTGTTATTTCCTGGTCAGGATTGTCAACATAAGTGATATCACCTGTCCAGTTTATAAACTCAAAATCAACTTCAGGTATAGCAGAAATTTCAATAATTTCTCCTTGAGGATAGAGTCCTTCACCATTAACATCTCCTCCTCCAATCGGATAAACATCTAAAGACAGAGAATATAAAACGCCGGCGTACCAAATCTCATGCCATTCGGCGTCTATATATATATCAAAACATTTACTCTCTTTGTTAAAGATGATAAGCGATTCAGCGGGATTATCTATATCATTCCTGTCTGTGGTTTCCATACGCGGGAGCAAAAATCCTTTGTCATTTGAAATAATTTCAAGAACTGCTGAATCGTGAACCGTCTGATTGGTTTTGTCTGTTATAACAACTCCTTTGTTTTGTGAAATTATTGGTAAGAAAAAAACTAAACAAAACAATGATAGTAGAACAGAAATTTTTGTTTGCATAATTTAAATAATATTGTTTATAACACAAATATAAAAATAAAAAATCAATTTTTCTTAACAAAAGGTCGTTTAACAACTTCGGCTCTTACGGGTTTATTTCTAATTTCAACAAATATGGGTGTTCCTGATTTATGATAACCTGTTTTTACATAACCTAATCCGATTGGTTTTTTAAGGGTAGGAGACATTGTTCCGGAAGTTACATTTCCAATTGTATCTCCGTTTTCATCTAATATTTTATATCCTTTTCTTGGAATACCTTTTTCAAGTACTTCGAAACCAATCAGTTTTCTTTTTACGCCTTCTTCTTTTTGTTTAAATAACTCGTCTCTGTTAACAAAGTTATTACCTTCGGTAAATTTGGTTATCCATCCAAGACCTGCTTCAATAGGAGAGGTGGTTTCATCAATATCATTTCCATAAAGGCACATTGCCATTTCAAGTCTGAGTGTATCTCTTGCTGCAAGTCCAATAGGTTTTATACCAAACTCTTTTCCTGCTTCCATAATTTCATCCCATATATCAGGTCCGTTTTCGCTATAAAAGTATATTTCGCAACCTTTTTCTCCTGTATATCCTGTTGTGGATAAGACAATATTTTTCATTCCTCCAAGGTCTATGGTTTTAAAGCTATAGAATTCCATATCTTCAATAGGTTCATTTGTAAGCTTTTGTACAGTTTTTAAAGCGTATGGTCCTTGAACTGCCAGAAGAGATATTTTGTCAGAATCATTCTTTAATTCAGCTCCGATTTCTTTGTTTTGAAGAGATATCCAATCCCAGTCTTTCTCTATGTTAGATGCATTAACTACCAGAAGATATTTTTGGTCATTAAATTTATAGATTAAAAAATCATCTACAATACCTCCTTTATCATTGGGCATGCAATTATACTGAACCTTGCCGTCAGTAAGGGTTGATATATCATTTGAACTGATTCTTTGAGCTAATTCAAATGCTTTCGGTCCTTCTATCATAAACTCTCCCATGTGTGATACGTCGAACATTCCTAACTTGTTTCTAACATTTTCGTGTTCAACATTTATTCCTTCATATTGAATGGGCATTGTATATCCGGCAAAAGAAACCATTTTAGCGCCTAGCGCTTCGTGCTTTTCTTTAAATATAGTTTGTTTCATAATATGATTATAATATTAATTAAGTTAAAAGGAAAATAAAACATAAGATTTTTGCATGTATTTATAAATGCAAATACATTAAATTAATTATACACCTCCTATTTGCATTTCTTTTACTCTAATAGTAGGTGTTATAGTTGTTCTGCTCATGTCAAGGTCATCGCCGAGCATGTCAACACCTCTAAGAACCGTATCAGCATTTCCGGCTATGGTTAAACCTTTAACAGGGTGCAATATTTTCCCGTTTTCAATCCAGAATCCTTCGGCACCTCCGGTAAAATTCCCTGTTGTTGTGTTAAGACCTGACCCTGTTAGATTATTTACTAAAAGTCCTTTTTTAGTTTCTTTAATAATATCTTCGGGTGTATGCTTTCCTTTAGGAACCATGATATTATGAGTGCCAATTCCCGGAAGTCTCGTATAACCACCTCTTGAGGCATTTCCTGTGCTTTTAACACCTGCTCGGTTTGCGGCGTAGGTGTTGTAGTAGAAATTTTTAACGACACCATTTTCTACTAATGTTCGTTTTTGTTTAGGAACGCCTTCTCCATCAAAAGGTGCAGTTGCCAATCCTTTTTCTTTTAGCCCGTCATCAATAATAGTTATAAGTTCAGATGCAAATTTTTTATCCTTATAGTCGCCAAGAAAGCTAGCACCTTGCAGCACTCTTTGACCATTAAGAGCACCAATTATTCCTCCTATCAATCTTGTAGAAACTCTATTGTCAAAAATAACACTTGCTCTTTGAGTTTGGATAGGCTTAGGGTCAAGCATTTCCCAGGCTCTTCTTGCAGCTGTTTTTGCAATCTCAGGCAATGGGTCAAGGTCTGAAAAGAATCTCATAGTACTAATATCAAACCCCGAACTTCTTTCGTCGCCTTTTTTAGCTACAACACCGACACTTATTGAGCATGCAGCAGATTTGTAGCTTTTTGATAAACCATTTGAGTTTGCAAGAAAAACTTCAGTTTCTCTGTCAACATATCTTGAGCCTGAGCTATCAGTAATTCGTTTGTCTTCCATAGCTAACTCCTCAAGTTCTAATGCCATTTCAATTTTCTTATCCATTGAAATTTCAGCTATTTGCGGGTCAAATAGACCTTTAACTTTGTTATATCCTTTATCTGTAGGGAGGATATTATTTTCATCAGAAGTTGTCAACTTGGCAAAAGCAATAGCTCTTTTCATGGTTTCAGTAAGCGATTTGTCACTAAAATCATTACAATGACTGAATCCTAATCTCTTGTCAACAATAACTCTAAAACCAATTCCTATTGAATCTGCTTGCTCTATTGTTTCAATATCTGAATTTCTAACTCTTAAAGAAAGATTTCTGCTATTTTGTAAAAATACTTCGGCTTCATCAGCTCCGTATTGGATGCATTTTTCAACAAGCCTTTCTGTTAATTCTTTGTAGTTCATTATTTTATGTTTTTATTATAATCTTATAAAAATAATTCATTAATTTTTAATGTTCTATCTGCTACCTCCAACGTTAATTCCTCTTATTCTGACAGTAGGTTGCCCTACTGTTACCTCAGCCATTTGTCCGCTTTTGCCACAAAATCCGGGTCCGAAATCAAGGTCATCTCCAACAGCATCAACATTAGATACAATATCCATACATGATCCGACAAGGGTTGCACCTTTTATTGGTTTTGTCTTTTTGCCGTTTTCAATCAGATAAGCTTCACGACAAGAGAAGTTGAACATTCCGGTAATAGGGTTAACACTTCCACCGCTAAGACTTTGAACGTAGATACCTTTTTTAGTTGAAGCTAAAATATCTTCAGGTTTATCATCACCTTTTTGAATAAAGGTATTTGTCATTCTTGGTAAAGGAATATCTCTGTAAGATTGTCTTCTTCCGTTACCTGTTCTTTTCATATCTAATTGCTTGGCGCTTAAAATATCAGTCATAAAACCTTTTACAACGCCATTTTCAATTAATACATTTTTTTGAGCGGGAGTTCCTTCATCGTCAAAATTGACAGTTCCTCTATAGTTTGGTATAGTTCCGTCATCAACCATTGTAAAACAATCGGCTGCAACTTTTTTTCCTAATTTATTTGTAAAGGCGCCGATTCCTTTTGCAATATTATCTGCTTCAAGAGG